>JAFAIY010000163.1 GCA_019236485.1 Comamonas sp.
ATCGGCCCAGGCGGAAGCGATGAACACCTGCGGGTCCACCGTGGTCCAGTCGATCACATTGCCGATCTGGCGCGCGCCCGTCTCGCGGCAGGCCTGGGTCACGCCATCGCGGCCGGAGTTGAGCATGGTGAAGATCACATCGGCACCCGCAGCCATCTGGGCCTTGGCAATGCGATGCGACAGGGCGTTATCGTCCTGATCGCCCGAGAAGTTTGTCAACCGCTTGACCCTGGGGTCGGTATCGCGCACGCCGGCCGCATAGGCCGCACGTCCCTTGAGCCCCGGCGGCACGCGAATGCCCGACATATGGCCGACCACACCGGTCCTGGTGGTCAGCGCAGCCAGCACACCGGCCAGATAGGCCGATTCCTCCTGCAGCACGTCGTAGCTGCAAAGATTAGCGCCCTGCACGCCTCCCTGAGTCACGGCAAACTGGGTCTTGGGAAAACGCGCCGCGACTTCGGCTGCGGCCTGATTGTTCTGTCCGCCATGGGCAATCACCAGTTGCGCGCCCTGCTCGGCCAGTTGCGCAAGAGCAGGCACCAGCAACTCCTTCCTGGGCGCCATGCCGTCAAGGAAACGGGTCTGTACGCCCAGCTCCTGGCGCGCTTTTTCCAGACCGCGCCAGCCGGCCTCCATAAAGCCCTTGTCGCTGCGCGAGCCGGCAAACAGACCGCCAACCACCAGGGAACTGCCAGACGCCGCAGGCCCGGAAATTCCGGCCTTGCCGGCACAGGCCGTGAGTGCCAGCAAGCTGGGTACGGCGACGGCCGAAGCCATCCATTGACGACGCGAAACAAATGACCGATGCGGAGAACTGGACAAGATGGAAGCTCCTTGAACACAGAAAACTGCCCCGTGCACTGGCACGAGACCACCTGTTTCTTGACTTCAGTCATGAAAGAGGCCTGCAAACTGTATGCAGTTTTCGTGCACACAATCCTCCCCAAAAACCCCAGAGCCGCCCTCGGACGGCATTGTGTTTGGGCAGCGCCGCCCTCTTGCATTTCGCACCCGTCCCGTCAGCCGATGCGGCCCGCATTGCGCGCTCCGCAGGTTCAAGGTTCGGCGCGCAATACCGGTGCACCAAAGCGGCGCCTCTTGGAGCGCTCGGCCGGTAGCGACAAAGCCGCGCCACTTCGGCCAGCGTCGGATCGCATCACGATCTGATTTAGCCGTGCCGCAACTCTTGGTCTATAATGCTCGACTTTGCTGGCATTACCCCGTCGGCCATACTAGTTACAAAGTGGCGGGGAAACCGCTGTTCATGGCTCTCAGGCCCGATCTTCCCGAGAACCCTCTGTCAGCACAGATATATCTGGAAATTAAATGACTACCATTCGCGTCAAAGAAAACGAGCCCTATGAAGTTGCCCTGCGCCGCTTCAAGCGCACCATCGAAAAGCTGGGTCTGCTGACCGATCTGCGTGCTCGCGAGTTCTACGAAAAGCCCACAGCCGAGCGCAAGCGCAAGAAGGCTGCTGCCGTGAAGCGCCACTACAAGCGCGTTCGCAGCATGCAACTGCCTAAGAAGCTGTACTAATTCGTTAGGACAGACGGCCGTCAAACGCCGCAAACCCGCGCTCGGGACGCCAGGCGCGGGTTTTTTGTTTTCTGGCCACTGCGATAGGCGCAGTGACCTCTCACTGAAGGAGAGAGCTATGAGCTTGAAGGCCCAGATTACCGAAGACATGAAGACCGCCATGCGTGCCAAGGACAGTGCACGCCTGGGCACCATCCGCCTGCTGCAGGCCGCGATGAAGCAAAAGGAAGTGGACGAGCGCGTGGAGCTCGACGATGCGGCCGTGATCGCCATCGTCGACAAGCTGATCAAGCAGCGCAAGGACTCCATCGCAGCCTTTGAGAGCGCCAACCGCCAGGATCTGGCCGATGTGGAAAAAGCCGAAGTCGAAGTGCTCAAGGTCTATCTGCCCGAGCGCATGAGCGAGGCCGAGATCACCGCCGCCGTGCAGGCCATCGTGGCCGAAGTCGGCGCCGCAGGCCCCGGCGACATGGGCAAGGTCATGGGCGCAGTCAAGTCCCAGCTGGCCGGCAAGGCCGATATGGGCCTGGTCTCCGCCGCCGTCAAGGCCGCGCTGAGCAAGTAAGCGGCCCGCACGGCGAGCCGTGCATGCACGCCAAGGCGCCTCCGGGCGCCTTTTTCATGGCCATGAATTTTGATAGCTGGTAGCGCACAATGAATCATGGTTTCAGGCGGATACAAGCCTGAAACCAAGCATGAACCAGCGCTGGCAGCTATCAAGATGGCGTTTGCAGCTTCTCCAGGCCCTGGCGCGCAAAATGCGCCTGCAGAAATTCCACGGCCACGCGCACCTTGGCCGAGCGCCCCAGGCGGCCCGGATACACGGCCCAGATATTGGCCTCCTGGGTCCAGGCCGGCAGCAGCTGCACCAGGCGCCCCGCATCCAGATCGGCCTGCACGTCCCAGATCGAGCGCAGCACGACGCCGTGGCCGTCCAGCGCCCATTGCGCGGCCATCTCGCCGTTGTTGGCCGACAGCGGCCCCGTCACCTTGAGCGTGCGCTCCTCGGCGCCCGCGCGCAGCTTCCAGACGCCGAAAGGATGGTCGCGCTCCTTGATGACCAGGCAGTCGTGCGCGCACAGCTCGTCTATGCTGCGCGGCTGGCCCTTGCGCGCCAGATAGGCGGGCGCCGCGCACAGCACGCGGTGGTTGGCGGCCAGTCGGCGTGCGATCAGATGCGGCGCGATCTCGTCGCCCACGCGCACATCCAGATCTATGCCCTCGGCCGCCACATCCACCAGGCGGTCGAACACCTCCAGCCTTACCTGCAGGCCCGGGTGCTGCGCCACCAGCTGCGACATGGCCGGCGCCACCACATTGCGGCCGAAGCCGAAGCTGCTGCTCACGCGCAGCAGGCCGCGCACCTCGCCGGCGGCCGTGCTCACCTCCTGCACCAGATGGTCGATGTCGTCGAGTATGCGCTGGGCCCAGTGGAACACGCGCTCACCGTCCTCGGTCACCGTCACGCGCCGTGTCGTGCGGTGCAGCAGCTTCACGCCCAGCTCCTCTTCCAGCAGGCGCAGGCGTTTGCTCACATAGGCCGGCGAGGCACCCAGCTCCTGCGCGGCCGCGGCAAAGCTGGCGCGGCGCACCACGCAGAGAAACACGCGCAAATCCTCGGGCAGCAGGTTTTTAAACACGATATGTAAACAATCAGACCACAACCATGGGATTGTCTTCAATTCCTCATGGTTCGAAAATGCGGCCCAGCAAGATCAACGACGGAAGCCATCCATGTCCACCATCTACAGAATCGCGGTTCTCGCCGGCGACGGCATCGGCAAGGAAGTCATGCCCGAAGGCCTGCGCGCGCTGCAGGCCGCGGCCAAACGCTTCGAGCTGCAGCTCGAATTTCACCATTTCGAATGGGCCAGCTGCGACTACTACGCCGTGCACGGCAAGATGATGCCCGACGACTGGAAGCAGCAGCTCTCGGGCATGGACGCGCTGTTCTTCGGCGCCGTGGGCTGGCCGGCCGCCGTGCCCGACCATGTGTCGCTCTGGGGCTCGCTCATCAAGTTTCGCCGCGAGTTCGACCAGTACATCAACCTGCGCCCCGTGCGCCTGTTCGAGGGCGTGCCCTGCCCGCTGGCCGGCCGCAAGCCCGGCGACATCGATTACTACGTGGTGCGCGAGAACACCGAGGGCGAGTACACCTCGCTGGGCGGCATCATGTACGAGGGCACGGACCGCGAGATCGTGATCCAGGAGTCGGTCTACTCGCGCAAGGGCGCCGAGCGCCTGCTCAAGTTCGCCTTCGGCCTGGCCCAGAGCCGCGAGCGCAAGCATGTGACCCTGGCCACCAAGAGCAACGGCATCGCCATCAGCATGCCCTGGTGGGACCAGCGCGCCGAGGACGTGGCCCGCGCCTATCCCGAGGTCACGCTGGACAAGCAGCATATCGACATACTGACCGCGCGCTTCGTGCTGCAGCCGGACCGCTTCGACGTGGTTGCCGCGACCAACCTCTTCGGCGACATCCTCAGCGACCTGGGCCCGGCCACCACGGGCACCATAGGCCTGGCGCCCTCGGCCAACCTCAATCCCGACCGGCTCTTCCCCAGCCTGTTCGAGCCCGTGCACGGCTCGGCCCCCGATATCTTCGGCAAGAACATCGCCAACCCCATCGCCATGATCTGGTCGGGCGCGCTGATGCTGGACTTTCTGACCCAGGGCCAGGGCGCGGGCCGCGCCGCACACGACGCCATCGTGGCCGCCATAGAGGAAGTCATCAAGAGCGGTCCGCGCACGCCCGACCTGGGCGGCAAGGCCAACACCACCCAGGTGGGCGAGGCGATTGCGGCGCTGATTGCCCAGGGCTGACAGGGAGCACTAGGTTCTGATAGCCGCCGGCGGCCGATTGACGGTCGACGGTGGCTTTTTTTGCTTCTGGCTCCTGGCTAGAGTCCTGCGAGATAGGGCTTGATATTGCGCATGGCGTTATCCACATAGGCCTCTTTTTCACCCACGGGCGCCACATAGTGCAGCGCCGAGCTTGCGGCCTCCAGGCCTTCCAGACGCGCCAGCAGCCAGGCGGCGATATAGGCCGAGGCCAGGCATCCACCCGCCGTCGCCAGATTGCCCCGGGCGTGGAAGGGCTGGTTCAGCACCTGCACGCCGGCCTCCTGCACCCAGGGTTTGGTCGTCAGGTCGGTGCAGGCCGGCACCTGGCCCAGCAGGCCCAGTTTGGCCAGCACCAGGGTGCCCGAGCATTGCGCGGCGATGAGCTGGCGCGACGGATCCAGCGCCAGCCTGGCCATCAGCCGCTGATCGGCCACCACCTCGCGGGTGCGCAGGCCGCTGCCCACGATGACGGCGTCGGCCTGACAGGCCTCTTCCAGCAGAGATTGCGCGTGCACCGTGACGCCGTTCATCGAGGTGACCTCGGGCTCGGGGCAGCACAGGCTTACGCGCCAATCGGGCCGCCTGATACGGTTCAGAACACCCAGGGCGATAAGAGAGCCCAACTCGTTGAAACCGTCGAAGGTAAGAATGGCGATATGCATGGTGTGGCCGGCCGCCGGGCGACCGTCAGAGTGAAGAACAGCGCTCATGCTAGGCAGGGCATTCAATACAATCAAAAAATTGTCATGAGTACATCTCAGCCATGAGCCCTAACCTGTACCGGCTGCTGGTGGATACGCTGGCCGCGCAGATCCGCAGCGGCCAGCTGCCGCCGGGCACCCGCCTGCCCACGCACCGCCAGCTGGCCCGCCGGCACGGCGTGGCACTGAGCACGGCGACCCGCGTCTATGCGGAGCTGGAGGCTCTGGGCCTGGCTCGCGGCGAGGTCGGTCGGGGCACTTTCGTGCGCGAGACTTCCGTGCCGCCGGAGCTGGCCGTAGACCAGCAGGCGGTGACGGCCGGCATGGTGGACCTGAACTTCAACTACCCGGCCCTGCCGGAGCAGGCCCGCTTGCTGAGCCAGGGCCTGCGGCGGATCGCGGCCGGGGGCGACCTCGAAGCGCTGCTGCGCTACGCCCCGCATGGCGGGCGGCCGCATGAGCGCGCCTGCGTGGCCCAGCACCTGGCTGTGCGCGGGCTGAGCGTGGACCCGACCCAGGTGCTGATTGTGGATGGCGCACAGCACGGCCTCGCAGTGGCGGGCATGGCCCTGCTGCAGCCGGGCGACCTGGTGGCCGTGGATGCGCTGACCTACCCGGGCTTCAAGGTGCTGGCCGATATGCTGCGCCTGGAGCTGGCGCCTCTGCCGGCCGCGGACCAGGGTTTCGATCTGCAGGCCTTGCAGCGGCTATGCGCGCGCCGCCATGTGCGCGCCGTCTACACCATGCCCACGCTGCACAACCCTCTGGGCTGGGTGAGCAGCGCCGACTGGCGAGAGGAGCTCGCGGCCATGGTGCGCCAGCACGGGCTGATTGCCATCGAGGATGCGGCTTATGCGTTTCTGGCCGAGGGCGCCCCCGCTCCCCTGGCCGCGGCGGTGCCGGAATCCACGCTCTATGTCGCCGGCCTCTCCAAGAGCGTCGCCACCGGACTGCGCTTCGGCTTCATCGCCGCGCCGCAGCCCTGGATAGCTTTGCTCGAGCGCGCCATCCGCAGCACCACCTGGAACACTCCCGGTCTGGTCACCACTCTGGCCTGCGCGTGGCTGGAGGACGGCACGGTGCAGCGCCTGGAAGCCGAAAAACGGCGCGACGCCAGGCAGCGCCAGGCCATAGCCCGCGAGGTACTGGCCGGTCTGGACTGCATCAGCCATCCGAGCTCCTATTTCGCCTGGTTGCCGCTGCCCGCCGAGGTGCGCGCCGGCAGCGTGGCGGCCGAGCTGCTGCGCGAGGGCATTTCCGTTGCGACGGCAGAGCCTTTCGCCACCTCGCGGCAGGTTCCGCATGCGATCCGCCTGGCTCTGGGATCCGTGCCGCCAGACCGGCTGCGCACGGCCTTGCAGGCCGTCAAGCGCGTGGTGCAGGATCAGACGGACCGTTAGCCTCGGCCACGGAGAATGCCGCGCAGGCCGGAGCCTAGAGCTCACGGCCGACAGCTCACTTCTGTCTTGATAGCCGCTGACGCTTGCTGCATAAGCGCCAGCGGCTGTTTTCATGTGGCGGCTGCACCGTAGCGCAGCGTCAGCGCGGCCACCAGCGGCGGCAGCGCAAAACACCACATGCCCAGGGCCACAAAGGCCAGGGCCGCCAGAGCGCAGCCCAGGGCAAAGCTGGCGATGGCGGGCAGCATCTTGCGCAGCCGCCCCATGGCTGCGCTGCGCTCATCGCCGCCCAAGCCCTTGAGTAGATCGGCCAGATCGATCATCACCTGGGTGGTATTGCCCGTCATCAGGGTCGAAGGCGGCAGCTGGGGCAGATGCATGCGCTGCATGGCGTTCTGCACGGCCATGGCGCAGACCATCAGCATGCCGGCCGCAAACGCGGGCGCCATATCGCCGTCCGCAAACGGGCCGAAGCCCAGCATCAGCGCGGCCGCCAGCACCAGCAGCAACACCTGGGCCGCGATCAGGCTGGACATGGGCGCTTTCTGCCGCGCCGCCAGCGCATTGCTGGCCAGGCGCGTCAAGAGCACGGCCACGCAAAACACGGGCAGGGCCAGCAGCTTGGAGAGCGCGCCCGCGCTGCCGTGGATCAGCGCCGCACCCAGAGTGACGAAGTTGCCCGTCACATGGGCGGTGAACAATCCGCCCAGCGCCAGAAAGCCCGCCGTGTCCACATAGCCGGCGTTAAAGCCCAGCAGATGGCTCAAGGGTGCGGGGATGCTGCGGGCTTCGGACATGGCGGCTCCAGGGAAGATGGGTGCTAGGGGCTGAGGTCCCGAGCAGCAGTTGTTTTCGCGGCGCAGATCGGAGCGCGAGCAGCGCCTTGGGCATGAAGAAAGCGGCCGGCATCAGATGAACTGCCGGCGAAAAGACAGGCCGGCCAGGTACAGCACGGCCAGCACAAAAGGCAGCACGCTCCAGAAACCCAGGCGCATATAGAGCACGGCCCCCAGAAACGCCCCCAGCACAAAGCCGCCCACCACGCTGCCGCTCTTGAACAGGGCCAGGCCCTGCTCGCGTCCGGGCTGGCGCAGATAGTTGGACAGGTCTATGCCTAGCTGCGTGGTATTGCCCGTCATCATGGTGCTGGGGCTGATGTGCTTGATCAGCGTCTTGCTGGCCGTGTTGCGTATGGCCAGGGCCACCAGGCCCAGGCCGCCGGTCAGCGCCAGCGAGCTTGCGCCAGGGTCACGAAACGGGTCGAAATGCAAACCCGCCAACATGAAGCCTGTAAGAAACAAGGCCTCGGCCACGAACAGCCAGCCCAGGGTCTTGTGGGATTGGCTGCAGCGGTCTATCCAGGTCTTGGTCAGCATGACCGTGACGATGAACAGCGGGATCGCGCCCAGCTTGACCCACAGGCCCGCCCCGCCCTTGACCAGGGCCGCGCCGGCCAGCACCAGATTGCCCGTCACATGGGCCGTGAAAAAACCCAGCAAGGCGATAAAGCCTATGGTGTCTATGGCGCCGCCCACGATGGTGAGCAACACGGGCGCGCGGCACTGGGCCCAGAGCCCCGGGGTCTGCTCCGCATTCCCTACAGCCGTCATAAGGCCTCCTTGTCCCGCAGATCCAGCCAGGCCACGAGCAAAAAGCCGCCGACCAGGCCCAGATGCTCGAAAAAGGAATTGGCCGCCATAAAGCGCTGCTGGCCCGCGGGCAGCTCCCAGAAGCGCAGCGCCAGCAGCGTGGCCAGCAAGGTAAAGCCGGCCAGGGCCAGCGCGCCCAGCCAGCGCAGCCGTCCGATGAGGATCAGCGCCGAGGCCCCCAGCTCCAGCACTATCACCAGCACCGCGAACACAGGCGCGGGTGCCAGGCCGAAATGCTGCATCTCGCCGATGGCGCCCGGAAAATCGCTGAGCTTGACCAGCCCGCCCTGCAGATAGGCCGCGCACAGGCCCAGATAGGCCAAAAAGCGCATGGCGGCGCTGCCAAAAACAGGGCGCGCCATGGCCGCCAGGCGGTCCGAAAAACTGGATGAGGATGTAGTCATCGCATCACTCCCATAACGCTTGCAATCCGAACCCCTGAACATCAAAACTGGCGCGGCCCAAGCCAGAGACGCCGAGCAAGAGCCTACGCCGGCCGCGCCGCCTCGCGGCGGGGTCGGCCAGGCGATGGCCTCGTCCCCTCCCGAAGAGAGAGGGGGAAGCCGCGCAGCGGCTCAGGGAGAGCTTCAAGGTCACGCCATCCAGCAAGAGCAGCCCAAAGCGCCAAAGAAACTCTTGGGGTCTGAGGACGGCACGCTCGACGCCCAGGCATCGGCATGCTGGTGGCCGTGCATGCCGCAGCTTGTGCCGCAGCCGCAGGCCGCGGCCATGCTGCGGTAGCGGGCCGGGTTCAGCGAGTTCTTGCCAGCGCCTTCGGGCTCACCCCAGGCCGCATAGCCGCCAAACAGCCTGGTGGGCGACCAGTCTGGCATGGCCGGCGGCAGCGGGTTGTCGTCATGCTGGGCAAACTCGCCCTCGCCGTAGACCACACGGCCGCCGACCACCGTGAGATGCGAAGTCAGGAACGAGATTTCGTCCTCGGGCACCTTGAAGAAGTCCTTGCTGGGCACGATGAAGTCGGCCAGCTGGCCCACGGCAATGCGGCCGCGCAGGCCTTCCTCGTTGCTGAACCAGGCCACGTTCTCGGTCCACATGCGCAGCGCCGTCTCGCGGTCCAGCAGATTGCGCTGCGGGTACATCTGCGTGCCGCCCACGGTCTTGCCGGTGATCATCCACGACAGCGACACCCAGGGGTTGTAGGAGGCGACGCGCGTGGCGTCGGTGCCGGCCGAGACCTTGACACCTTTTTCCAGCATGCGCTTGACGGGCGGCGTGGCCTCGGCCGCACGCGCGCCGTAGCGCTCTATGAAGTACTCGCCCTGGTAGGCCATGCGGTGCTGCACGGCAATGCCGCCACCCAGCGCCGCAATGCGGTCTATGGACTTGTCGGAGATGGTCTCTGCATGGTCGAAGAACCAGTTGATGCCGGTCAGCGGCGTGTCGCGGTTGACCTTCTCGAACACGTCGAGCGCACGCGAGATGGTTTCGTCATAGGTCGCATGCAGGCGCCAGGGCCAGCGGTTCTGCACCAGCACGCGCACCACTTCCTCAAGCTCGCTCTCCATCTGTGGCGGCATGTCGGGGCGCTCCACGCGGAAGTCCTCGAAGTCGGCGGCCGAATACACCAGCATCTCGCCCGCGCCGTTGTGGCGGAAATAGTCGTCACCCTGCTTGTACTTGACCGAAGAGGTCCATTTGAGGAAGTCCTCTTTTTCCTGCTTGGGCTTTTGCGTGAACAGGTTGTAAGCCAGGCGCACGGTGATCTGGTCGGCATCGGCCAGCTTCTGGATCACCTCGTAGTCTTCGGGATAGTTCTGGAAACCGCCGCCCGCGTCTATCACTCCGGTCACGCCCAGGCGGTTGAGCTCGCGCATGAAGTGGCGCGTGGAGTTGATCTGGTAGTCGAGCGGCAGCTTGGGGCCCTTGGCCAGGGTCGCATAGAGGATGGTCGCATTGGGCTTGGCCAGCAGCAGGCCGGTGGGGTTGCCGCTTGCGTCGCGCACGATCTCGCCGCCCGGAGGCGCTGGAGTGTCCTTGGTATAGCCCACGGCGCGCAGCGCGGCAGCGTTGAGCAGCGCGCGGTCATACAGATGCAGCAGAAACACCGGCGTATCGGGCGCGATGGCGTTGATCTCCTGCAGCGTGGGCAGGCGCTTTTCGACGAACTGGTGCTCGGAGAAGCCGCCGACCACGCGCACCCATTGCGGCGCCGGGGTCACGGCCACCTGGCGCTTGAGCATGTCCAGCGCATCGGCCAGCGAGCGCACGCCGTCCCAGCGTAGCTCCATGTTGTAGTTGAGGCCGCCGCGCACCACATGGGTGTGGTTGTCGAACAGGCCGGGCAGCACGCTCTTGCGCTTGAGGTCGATGCGCCGGGTTCGGTCGCCCGCCAGCGCCAGGACCTCCTGGTCGTCACCGACGGCGACAAAGCGGCCGGCCTTGACGGCCACGGCGCTGGCCACGGGCTTGCTGCGGTCCAGAGTGGTGATCTGGCCGTTGAAAAAAACGATGTCGGGATGGGGACCGGGCATGGCAGATGCTCCTTGGTGATCGGCGGCAGAGGCGTTGCGCCCCAATAAGCTACCCAGAGCCAGCGTTGTCGCTGCACCCAGGATGTCTCGACGGGATGTCATGGTTTTTCTTTCTTGGAATGCCGGTGCCGGCACCGGTCACGCAGCAGTCATGTCGGGCGGTCTTCGGCCGGTTTGTCGGCCGTCTGTCGGCCGGGCAATTGGCCCAGCACGGAAGCGGTAGCCCGGGTCTCATCGCAGGCGGTGCTGAAAGCACTGCCGCCGAGCAGCTGCTTGCCCACGGGGATGACCTGCTCGCCCAGCAGAATGCCCAGCAGCCCCACCAGGGCCACCAGCGGCGGCGCCGGCGAGCGCACGCTCAGCAGGCTGTAGATGATGCCGACCAGCAGGCCGGCGCCGAGTGACATCGCATAGAGTTTCATGGTTCGCCCCGCGGGTCTGGAAATCGATGGCGGCCCGGCGGCAGCAGCCGCACGGGCCGGGAGACTGGCTTACTTGGCCGGATTGGGGCCGATGCGCTGGCCGTGCTGCACGCGCTCGGGAGCCTTGTGCACCATGGTGTAGGCATAGTCCACGCCCATGCCGTAGGCGCCAGAGTGCTCGCGCACGATGTTCATCACCGCGTCGTAGCTGCTCTTGCGCGCCCAGTCGCGCTGCCACTCCAGCAGCACCTGCTGCCAGGTCACGGGCACCACGCCGGCCTGGACCATGCGGTCCATCGCGTAGTTATGCGCATCCAGCGAGGTTCCGCCCGAGGCATCGGCCACCATATAGATCTCGTAGTCGGTGTCGTGCATGCAGGACAGCGCAAAGCCCAGATTGCAGACCTCGGTCCACAGGCCCGAGACCACGATCTTCTTGCGGCCCTGGGCCGCATGGGCGGCCAGCGAATCGCGCACGTTCTGGTCGTCCCAGGAGTTCATCGAGCTGCGCTCGAGGATCTTGTGCTCGGGGAACACGCCCAGCAGCTCGGGATAGGTGTGGCCCGAGAAGCCCTCGGTCTCCACCGTGGTGATGGTGGTCGGGATGTTGAAGGTCTTGGCCGCCTTGGCCAGGCCCACGACATTGTTCTTCAGCGTCTGGCGGTCTATGGACTGCACGCCGAAAGCCATCTGCGGCTGCTGGTCGATGAAGATGATCTGGCTGTTCTCGGGGGTCAGGACTTCGAGGTAGTTGCGGTTGGTCATGGTGCTCTCCTTGGGTGGTGGTGGGGGGTGAAAGAAAGGGAATGGATTCAATGCTGGGCGGCGGCGTCGACCAGCACGAGCTCGCAGTCTTCGCTAGCGGTGACGCTGAGGCTGGGCTCGCCATGCACGGCCGCGCCGTCGCGGGCGGCCAAAGGCACGCCGTTGACTTCGGCGCGGCCCCTGGCCAGCACCAGATAGCCATAGCGGTCGCCAGGGGCAAAGCGGTATTCGGCGCTCTCGCCGGCCCGCAGCGTGGCGCCCAGCACACGGGCGTCAGCACGTATGGGCAGGGCATCCTCGTCGTCGTCCGCGCCGCTGGCCAGCGTCACAAAGCGACCCGCGCGGTCGTCCCGCGGAAAAGGCTTGGTGCCCCAGGCGGGCCGTTCGCCCCGGCGGCTGGGCAGAATCCAGATCTGGAAGATGCGTGTGACCTCGGACTCGAGGTTGTATTCGGAATGGCGTATGCCCGTGCCCGCGCTCATCACCTGCACGTCGCCGGCCACGGTGCGGCCCTGGTTGCCCAGGTTGTCGCGATGGGTGATCGCGCCTTCACGCACATAGGTGATGATTTCCATGTCGGCATGCGGGTGAGGCGGAAAGCCCGAGCCCGGCGCGATGGCGTCGTCGTTCCAGACCCTCAGCGCGCCCCAGTGCACGCGCTCGGGATCGTGGTACTCGGCAAAGGAGAAATGGTGCTTGGCATCGAGCCAGCCATGGTTGGCTGCACCCAGGCTGGCCAGAGGACGGCGCTCTATCATGGTGTTCTCCTGCGGCTCGTTGATGACGATGGCGCCAGTCTAGAAACAGGGGATCACGCTGAGAAGACAATAAATGGAATTCCATTCTTTCCGTTTTTGACATGCGCAGACCGACTCTGCGCTGGCATATTTGCGGGGTTTTTTACCGTCCCTGAACGGCCAATACCATGAATAAACTGCCAGACCTCGAAGCCTGGGCGATCTTTGCCAAGGTCGCGGAAACCGGCTCCTTCGCGCGCACGGCCGCCGAGTTCTCGCTGTCCCAGGCCACGGTGTCCAAGGCCGTCTCGCGGCTGGAGACGCGCATGAAGACCGTGCTGTTCCACCGCACCTCGCGCCGCCTGTCGCTGACCGCCAACGGCCATGCGGCGCTGGAGCGCGCCGCGCGCATACTGCACGAGGGCCAGGCCGTGGAGGCCGAGGTGGCCGAGCAGTCCACCAGCCTGCGCGGCGTGATACGCCTGTCGGCCCCCATGTCCTTCGGCATTGCGCGGCTGGCGCCGGCGCTGCCCGGCTTCATGCAGGCCCACCCCGATGTGGAGCTGGACGTGCACTTCAACGACCAGCAGGTGGATCTGGTGAGCGACCGCTTCGATCTGGCGCTGCGCCTGGCCAACCTCGAAGACTCCAGCCTGCTGGCACGCCAGCTATGCAAGGTGCAGATCATGTTGGTGGGCTCGCCCGCCTATTTCGAGCGCCACGGCCGGCCACGCCACCCCAGCGACCTGGCCCGGCACAAGGCGCTGCAGTACAGCTACCAGCGCAGCGGCACCCACTGGCGCTTCAAGCATGCGCGGCATGGCGAGTTCACCCAGTCCATGGCCGTGCAGATGCAGGCCAACAATGCCGAGGCTCTGACTCCCGCGCTGCTGGCGGGCCTGGGCGTGGCGCTGCAACCGACCTTTCTCGTCTGGCAGCAGTTGCAGACGGGCGCGCTGGAGGCCGTGATGGAGGACTGGCAGGTGGAGCCGATTGCGCTGCACATACTGACCCCGCCGGGCCGCAACCGCCCCGCGCGCGTGCAGGCCCTGATCGAACACCTGGCCCAGTCCTTCGCCAGCGAGCCCTGGGCCGGCGTCGCGGATCTGGTGCGCCCGCTCTGAGCCGGATCAGCGCTTGTGCCGGGGCCGGCGCACGGCCCTGAGCTTGCCGCTGGCCCCGCCGCCGCAGAAGAAGTGCTCGCCTCCATCGGACTCCAGCCCCGACACGCCGGTGCCTGCCGGCATCTCCAGCCGCTCCAGCACCGGGCCGCTTTGCGGGTCTATGCGCCGCAGCTCGCTCTGGTCTTCCTCCCAGGTGCCGTGCCAGAGTTCGCTGTCCACCCAGGTGACGCCGGTCACAAAGCGGTTCGAATCTATGGTGCGCAGCACAGCTCCGGTTTCGGGGTCGATCTGGTGGATCTTGCGCTGCTGGTACTGGCCCACCCACAGCGAGCCCTCGGCCCAGGCCAGGCCCGAGTCGCTGCCGCCTCCAGGCGCCGGTATCGTGGCCAGCACGCGGCTGGTGGCCGGGTCTATCTTCTGGATGCGGCTCTCGGCGATCTGGAACAGATGGCGGCCATCGAAGGCCGTGCCCGCGTGGCCCGGTACATCGATGCTGTGCACGATCTGGCCGCTCTCGGGGTCCATGGCCTGCATCTGGTCCCCGGTGGCAAACCAGACCCGGCTGCCGTCGTAGGACACCCCATGCACATGGGTGATGCCGGGAAAAGGCCCATATTCGCGGATGATTTCTGCGGTGGCTGACTTCATGCTGAACTCCTTGGTGATGTGGTCAGTCCATGCTAGTCACCTGGCAGCGCAGCGGGGAGTAACAAAGTCGTCGTGAATCCCGGCACGGGCTGGCTCATCCAGCGGCGCGCGCGCCCACGGCCCACCGGCTGCGCCAGGCCATCGGCCGCCAGCGCTTCCAAGGCCCTTTGCACATTGCGCTGGCTGGCATCCAATGCCAGCGCCAGGGCCGAACTGGCCCAGGCCTCGCCATCGGACAGCAGCGC
>JAFAIY010000186.1 GCA_019236485.1 Comamonas sp.
GCATCCGAATCTGGGCGTGGTGCGCGTCGGGCCCGAGCAGAGCTTTGTGGTCGCCGATATTCCGGGCCTGATCGAAGGTGCCTCCGAAGGCGCGGGCCTGGGCCATCAGTTCCTGCGCCACCTGCAGCGCACCCGTTTGCTGCTGCATATCGTGGACCTGGCGCCGTTTGACGAGGGTGTGGATCCCGTCGAGCAGGCCAAGGCCATCGTGGGCGAGCTCAAGAAGTACGATGCCGAGCTCTACAGCAAGCCGCGCTGGCTGGTGCTCAACAAGCTGGACATGGTTCCGGTGGAGGAGCGCGCCGCCAAGGTCAAGGACTTCGTCAAGCGCTTCAAGTGGAAGGGCCCGGTCTACGAGATCTCGGCGCTGACCCGCGAGGGCTGCGAGCCGCTGATCCGCAAGATCTTCGAGCATGTTCATACCCAGCAGCTGGCCGAGCAGGCGCCCAAGGAAGTCGATCCTCGTTTTGCGGGAGGCGAGGATTCTGGTCTGGATATGACCGATCCGCGTTTTGCGCCCCAGGATCCGGAATAAGCTTCAAGTCTTTTGGGTGCCGCGTATTCTCTATGCACTATGCGGCCTTGCTTAAACTTCATAGCTGCAGGCACTTGATGCATAAGCGGTTGCGGCCAAAATCACTGTAAATTTCGCATGTCTTCCAATGTGTTGCGTGATGCGCGTCGCATCGTGGTCAAGGTCGGCTCCAGCCTGGTGACCAATGAGGGCCGGGGGCTGGACGAGACCGCCATCCAGGAATGGAGCCGCCAGCTGGCGGCCCTGGTGCATGGTGAAGATGGCGTCAAGCGCGAGGTCATCATGGTCTCCAGCGGCGCCATTGCCGAAGGCATGAAGCGTCTGGGCTGGGCGAGCCGACCCACCGAAGTGCACGAGCTGCAGGCCGCAGCGGCCGTGGGGCAGATGGGCCTGGCCCAGATGTACGAGACCAAGCTGCGCGAGGAAAACGTGCCCAGCGCCCAGGTGCTGCTGACCCATGCCGACCTGGCCGACCGCGAACGCTATCTGAACGCGCGCACCACGCTACTGACGCTGCTGGAGCTGGGCGTCGTGCCCGTCATCAACGAAAACGACACCGTGGTCATCGACGAGATCAAGTTCGGCGACAACGACACCCTGGGCGCCCTGGTGGCCAATCTGGTGGAAGCCGATGTACTGGTGATCCTGACCGACCAGCGCGGGCTTTACAGCGCCGATCCGCGCAAGAACCCCGATGCCAAGTTCATCGACGTGGCCGTGGCCGGGGATCTCGAGCTGGAAACCATGGCCGGCGGTGCAGGTTCGTCGATCGGCAAGGGTGGCATGATCACCAAGATTCTGGCGGCCAAGCGTGCGGCGGGTTCTGGGGCCTCCACCGTGATTGCCTGGGGTCGTGAGAAAGACGTGCTGCGGCGTCTCACACAGGGCGAATCCATTGGCACCCTGCTGGTGGCCAAGACCCATAAAACCCAGGCGCGCAAGCAGTGGATTGCCGACCATCTTCAGCTGCGTGGCTCGGTGACCGTGGATGCTGGCGCCGTGATCAAGCTGCGCGACGAAGGCAAGAGCCTGCTACCCATAGGCATGATGGCCGTGGACGGTGATTTCTCGCGTGGCGAGGTGATTGCCGTACGTGACCAAAGCGGCACCGAGATCGCGCGCGGCCTAGCCAGCTATGCCAGCGCGGAGGCGCGGCTGCTGTGCCGTCGCAGTTCTTCGGAGATCGAAGCTCTGCTGGGTTATTCGGCAGGTCCCGAGATGGTGCACCGCGACAATATGGTCGTGGCCGGCCACTGAACTAGCCAAGGCCGCAGACTAGAAAGCCGTAATGCTGGAGCAGCATTACGGCTTTTTTCAATGTGAGGGCTTGTGGTCCTGCGGATCGCCGAGACTGGTCTGCGGATCGGGGTCGAAACTGGCCCCGGGGGGCAGCTCCATGCCCGGATTGATGCGGAAGCTGCCCGTGCGTGCCGGATGCAGCGCGGGCGTGTGGTGCACCACATTGCCTCCCGGACTGGCTTCCTGCTCGCGCGGCCGCATGCCGCTGCGCAGATAGCGGTTGCGCTGCTGCTCGCTGCGCGGCACAAAGCGTGCCAGCTCGGTCAGCGCCATTTCATAGACGCCGCGTTTGAACTCCACGACCACGTCCAGCGGGACCCAGTAATCATTCCAGCGCCAGGCATCGAACTCGGGGTGGTCGGTGGCACGCAGGTTCAAATCCCAGTCGTGACCCACCAACTGAAGCAGAAACCATATCTGCTTCTGGCCTTTGTAATGCCCGCGCGCGTCGCGTCGGATATACCGGTCCGGCACCTCGTAGCGCAACCAGTCCCTGGTGCGGGCAACCACGCGAACGTGGTTGGGCTTCAGCCCCACTTCCTCGTGCAGCTCGCGGAACATGGCTTGTTCGGGTGTCTCCCCCCGATCAATGCCACCTTGCGGAAACTGCCAGCTGTGGGTGCGGATGCGTTTTCCCCAGAACACCTGGTTTCTTTGGTTGAGCAGGATGATGCCGACGTTCGGGCGAAATCCGTCCCGGTCAAGCATAATCGAACCCCAAATTTTTGAATTGTGTTCATTATGCATGGCCCCTTGTGATCGGCAAGCGGGCCATGGCTATTTCCACTGAATTGCCAGTTCCATGAAAGCCTCCCAATTTCTCATCTCCACCCTCAAGGAAGCTCCGGCCGATGCCGAAGTGGTCAGCCACAAGCTCATGACGCGGGCTGGCATGATCAAAAAGCTGGGGGCCGGCATCTATAACTACATGCCTATGGGCTTGCGCGTGATCCGCAAGGTCGAGGCCATCGTGCGTGAGGAAATGAACCGCGCCGGCGCCATCGAGGTCACCATGCCCGTGGTGCAGCCGGCCGAGCTGTGGCAGGAAACTGGCCGCTTCGACAAGATGGGCCCCGAGCTGCTGCGCATCCAGGACCGCCATGGCCGTGATTTCGTGATCCAGCCCACCAGCGAAGAGGTGGTGACCGATATCGCGCGCCAGGAGTTCAAGAGCTACAAGCAGCTGCCCAAGAACCTCTATCAGATCCAGACCAAGTTCCGCGACGAGCGCCGTCCGCGCTTTGGCCTGATGCGCGGCCGCGAGTTCATCATGAAGGATGCCTATTCCTTCGACAAGGATCGCGATGCGGCCCAGATCAGCTACCAGACCATGCGCGAAGCCTACAAGCGCATCTTCGACCGCTTCGGCCTGCAGTACCGCGCCGTGCGTGCCGACAGCGGTGCCATTGGCGGCGATCTGAGCGAAGAGTTCCAGGTGATCGCCTCCACGGGCGAGGACGCCATCGTCTACTGCCCCAGCAGCGATTACGCGGCCAATATCGAAAAGGCCGAGTCCCTGGCGCCCACGCAGCAGCGCCCCGCTGCCTCCCAGACCATGGCCAAGGTGGCGACTCCCGGCAACAGCACCTGCGAAGCCGTGGCCGAGCAGCTGGGCCTGCCCTTGAACCTGACCGTGAAGTCCCTGGTGCTGGCCACCGACGAGCTGGACGACAAGGGACTGATCGTCAAGACCCAGGTCTGGCTGCTGCTGCTGCGCGGCGACCATGAAATGAACGAGATCAAGGTGGGCAAGGTTGAAGGTCTGGCCAACTTCCGCTTTGCCAGCGTGGCCGAGATCGAGGATCATTTTGGCTGCAAGCCCGGCTATCTGGGCCCCATTGGTCTGAAGAAGCCCGTGAACATCGTGGTGGACCGCGACGTGGCCGTGATGGCCGACTGGATCTGTGGTGCCAACGAGGAAGATTTCCACATCACCGGCGTGAACTTCGGCCGTGACCTGCCCGAGCCCGCGCTGGTTGCCGACCTGCGCAATGTGGTCGCCGGCGACAAGTCGCCCGACGGCCAGGGCGAACTGGCGATCGAGCGCGGCATCGAGATCGGCCATGTGTTCTACCTGGGCACCAAGTACTCCAAGGCCATGGAAGCCACCTTCCTGGGTGACAACGGCAAGCCGCAGCACTTTGAAATGGGCTGCTACGGCATTGGTGTGACCCGCCTGCCTGCCGCTGCTGTGGAGCAAAACCACGACGAGCGCGGCATGATCTGGCCCGATGCGATTGCGCCGTTCACCGTGGTGATCTGCCCCATAGGCATGGGCCGCAGCGAAGCGGTGAAGACCGAGGCCGA
>JAFAIY010000275.1 GCA_019236485.1 Comamonas sp.
AACATCAGCAGTTCGGGGGCCTTGAGCTGCACCAGCGGACCGATGATTTCGTGCACATCGCCGCCCGAGCAGAAGTTGCCGCCCGCGCCCACCAGCACCACGGCCTTCACGTCCTGCGCCCATTTGAGCCTGTGGAACAGGTCGCGCAGCTCGGCGTAGGAATCGAAGGTCAGCGGGTTCTTGCGCTCGGGCCGATTGAGCGTGATCGTGGCCACGCCGTCCGCCACCTGCCACAGGAAATGCCGGGCCTCGTAGCCGGCCAGATACTGATGGTTGCCTGCCACCAGCGCGGGATCGATTGCGTATTCACTCATTGAGGTCTCCATTCACATCACTTCGCCGCCGGCCACCGCTATGGATTGGCCGGTGATCGCTGCGGCGCCCGGGCCGCAGAGCCAGAGCACGGCATCGGCCACTTCCTGCGGCTGGACCAGCCGGCCCTGGGGATTGCCCTTGACGAACTCGGCCATGGCCTGCTCGGGCGTGCGCCCGGTCTTGGCCACCACGCGCGCAATGCTCTCGCGCACGATCTCGGTTTCGGTATAGCCGGGGCAGACGGCGTTGACGGTGACGCCCTTGCTCGCCAGCTCCAGCGCCAGCGCGCGCGTCAGGCCCAGAACGCCATGCTTGGCCGCGCAATAGGCCGCCACATAGGGATAGCCCTTGAGCCCCGCGGTGCTGGCCACGTTGACGATGCGCCCGCGGCCGCGCTCCACCATGGCGGGCAGCACCTGCTGTATGCACAGCATGGTGCCCGTGAGGTTGACGGCCAGCATGTTCTGCCACAGCGCCGCGTCCATCTTCAGAAACGGCGCGCTCTGCGCCTGGCCCGCGTTATTGACCAGAATATCGATGGCACCCAGCGCAGATGCAGCCTCGGAAAAAGCGGTTTTGACCTGAGACTCCTCGGCCACATCGGCGAGTTCCATGCGGCATTGACTAGGGAACTCATCCACCAGTTTTTGCAGCGGCTCGGCCCGGCGCCCCAGCACCGTGACCCTGGCGCCGCGCGCCAGCAGCTGGCGCGCGATGGCCTCGCCTATGCCCTGGCCCGCGCCCGTCACCAGCGCATGCTGGTCTTGCAATGTCTGCTCCTGCATGGCGTCCACCTCAATGGCCCCCGGCCGAAGCCGCGGCCTGCTGGGCTTTTTCGCGTTCGAACAGGGTCTCCATCTGGCGCTTTCCCTGGTACAGCTGCTTGGGCCAGGCGATGGGCGTGTAGCCTATCTTGGCAGCCTCGGTCAGCGTCCAGTTCGGGTTGGCCAGATGCGGGCGCGCCACGGCGCACAGATCGGCGCGGCCCGCGGCGATGATGGAGTTCGCATGGTCGGCCTCGCTGATCGCGCCCACGGCGATGGTGGCGATGCCGGCCTCCTGGCGGATGCGGTCGGCAAACGGCGTCTGGAACATGCGGCCGAAAACCGGCTTCTCCTGCTTGCTGACCTGGCCCGAGGAGCAGTCGATCAGGTCGGCACCAGCGGCCTTGAAGGCCTTGGCGATCTGCACCGCATCCTCGGGCGTGATGCCGCCCGGCACCCAGTCGTGGGCCGAGATGCGCACCGACATGGGCCTGTCCTCAGGCCAGACCGCGCGCACAGCCTTGAACACTTCGAGCGGATAGCGCAGCCGGTTTTCCAGGCTGCCGCCGTATTCGTCCTCGCGATGATTGGTCAGCGGCGAGATAAAGGCCGAGAGCAGATAGCCGTGGGCGCAGTGCAGCTCCAGCCAGTCGGCGCCGGCCTCGGCGGCCATGCGCGCACCGGCGACGAACTGCTGCTTGACCTCGTCCATGTCGGCGCGCGTCATCTGCCTGGAAATCTGGCTCACGCCCTCCAGATATTGCTGGGGCGAGGCCGACATGATGGGCCAGTTGCCCTCGGTCAGCGGCAGGTCCGTACCCTCCCAGGCCAGGCGCGTCGAGGCCTTGGCGCCCGCATGGCCGATCTGCATCGCGAACTTGGCGTCGGTGTGGGTGTGTATCCAGTCGGCGATGCGGGTCCAGGCCGCTTTCTGCGCTTCGGAATAGGTGCCCGGGCAACCCGGGGTGATGCGGCCTTCGGGGCTCACGCAGGCCATCTCGGCAAACACCAGGCCCGCACCACCCAGGGCGCGCGCGCCCAGATGCACCAGGTGGTAGTCGCCGGGCACGCCGTCCAGGGCCGAGTACTGGGCCATGGGCGAGACCACGATGCGGTTCTTGAGCGTCAGGCCGCGCACCTTGTAGGGCAGGAACATGGGGGGCGGCGCCTGGCCGCTGTCCGCATTCACTGGCACACCGTTCCTCTGGGCCAGCCATTGCTCGTAGCCGCCCAGCCAGGTCGCATCGCGCAGGCGCAGGTTCTCGTGGCTGATGCGCTGGCTGCGCGTAAGCATGGAGTACATGAACTGCTCGGGCTCGAGCTGGTCGCAGTAGCGCTGGCCGCAGACCTCGAACCACTCCATGGCGTTCCAGGCCGCGTTCTGTATGCGCAGCGTTTCCACGCGGCGCGCCTCCTGGTAGGCGGCCAGCACCTCAGGGATATGCTCGCGGCCATCACCCGAGACATTGCCCAGAAGCTTGAACTGGCGCGTGAGCTCGATCGCATCCTCTATGGCCAGCTTGGTGCCCGAGCCGATCGCGAAGTGCGCGGTGTGCACGGCATCACCCA
>JAFAIY010000296.1 GCA_019236485.1 Comamonas sp.
TTGCGGCGCTTGCGCTCCAGCATCTCCTTGAGTGCCTGCTTGCTGTACTGGCCTTCGTCGCTGTCCTGATTCAGATTGTCCAGATCGGACCAGTTGACCGTAGGGTGGCGCACAAAACGCGCCACCTTGGAGAGCAACCCTCCCGACTTATTCTCTTCTCTTGCCATGATCAACTACTTTGGCGCTTGCAGCCCGTTCGGCACCTGATGCACATCAATCGCCGTACATCTTCTGCTTGAGTTCGCGACGCTGCTGGGCTTCCAGCGACAGGGTGGCCGTGGGACGAGCCAGCAGACGGCCCACGCCGATGGGCTCGCCGGTCTCGTCGCAGTAGCCGTAGTCGCCGGCGTCGATGCGGGCGATGGACTGGTCGATCTTCTTGAGCAGCTTGCGCTCGCGGTCGCGCGTGCGCAGTTCCAGCGCATGCTCTTCCTCGATCGTGGCACGGTCCGCAGGATCGGGCACCACCACGGTGTCTTCACGCAGGTTCTCGGCGGTTTCACCGGCGTTCACATGCATGTCGTTCTTGAGCGCGACCAGCTTGCGGCGGAAGAAGGCCAGCTGGACATCGTTCATGTAATCGTCATCAGACATGGCCAGCACATCAGCATCGGTCAACTCCTCCACCGACTTGGTCTTCCAGGCATTGGCCAGTTTGGGATCTTTTTTGGTCACGGCTTGCTTTGTGTTGGTCATAGCTTTCTTATCGCTCATGCTTCCCGCGGCCTCGGCTCCCGTGGGAGCCTGGGGCGGAACTTTCGTTTGGGGCTGCCGCGCAGGAGGCGTTGCAGAACGTTTGGTCTCGGACGGTACGGAAGATTTCCGCGGTGCAACAAGCGCCGGCTCCGGGCTGCCCGGGACCGCGTCCGCCAAAGAGGTCTTGGCGCTGCGGGCACGCACAGCGGAAGCCGCAGCTGTGGCAGCGGCCCCGGGCTTGTTACGACTCACAGCGTTCACGTCCTGTCTCCTCACAGTACGGTGACCAGCGCAGGACCGGATTGCTCCAGCCCCCTCTTTAGGGGCGGGATTGTAGCGATGCTCGCTCCCCTATCCCCCGACCGTTGCACATACCCCACACATACGGGGTCCGACTTCGGCAAATCCTTTGCAGTTTGCGAGAGATATCGACGCAAACAAACGGCCTGCTAGGCAGGCCGTCAGTCATTGTCAGCAATGGAAAGCGCAAACCGCAGCATCTTTCCATGTCAGAAGCATTACACCAGACACTGGTCCAGCCCCTGACGAAGGATATCCTGCGGCAGGTCGATACCGATAAAGACCATCTTGCTCTCACGCTTTTCGTCAGCCGCCCATTCGGGCCCCAGGTCGCTGCCCATGAGCTGGTGCACGCCCTGGAAGATCACCTTGCGGCCCGTGCCCTTCATGTCGAGCACGCCTTTGTAGCGCAGCATCTTGGGACCGTAGATGTTGACGATGGCGCCCAGGAAGTCTTCCAGCTTGGCCGGGTCGAACGCGCGCTCGGCGCGGTAGACAAAGCTCTTCACGTCGTCATCGTGGTGATGGTGATGCGGATGGTGGCAGTGCTCGCCATGCTCATGGTGCTCATGGCCGCAATGCTCGTCATGCTCGTGGTCGCAATGGCCGTGCTCATGGTCGCAGTGGCTGTGATCATGCTCGTCTTCCTGGAGGAAGTCGGGTTCGATGTCCAGCTTGGCGTTGAGATTGAAGCCGCGCAGGTCGAACACCTCGGTCAGCGGCACATCGCCGAAATGCACGGCACGGATGGGCGCGCGCGGATTCATGTGCTTGAGGCGGTGGACCAGCTCGTCCTTTTCACCCTCGGTCACCAGGTCGGTCTTGGACAGGAAGATCTGGTCGGCAAAGCCCACCTGGCGGCGCGCTTCCTGGCGGTCGTCGAGCTGCCGGTCCGCATGCTTGGCGTCAACCAGGGTGATGATGGAGTCGATCAGATAGGTCTCGGCAATTTCATCGTCCATGAAGAAGGTCTGGGCCACGGGGCCGGGATCGGCCAGGCCCGTGGTCTCGATGACGATGCGGTCGAAGTCGACCAGGCCCTTGCGGCGCTTGGCGGCCAGCAGCTGCAGGGCCTCGCGCAGGTCTTCGCGGATGGTGCAGCAGATGCAGCCGTTGCTCATCTGCAGAATCTGCTCGGTGGACTCGGTCCTGAGAATGTCGGTGTCGATGTTTTCCTCGCCGAACTCGTTCTCGATCACGGCAATCTTCATGCCGTGGGATTCGTGCAGCACGCGCTTGAGCAGCGTGGTTTTGCCCGAGCCCAGAAAGCCCGTAAGGATGGTGACTGGAATGAGAGACATGCTTTGAAACCTCTGGCTGCGGCCGGATGCAGGGCGCATCCGCCAAAAAACACGCGAAGCTGGACTGCGAAACCACAGCCTCGGTGACAACAGCTGGGGAGTGTAGCGGCGCTTTCAAGCGCGCACTGTGGCCAGGGCCGGCGCGAATACCGGCAGCAATCGGGCTCCAGCGCTTATATGGATTGCACTGGCAGCTATCAAATCAGGAATCATCCTCGGCCGCAACGCCGCGCTTGGCGGGCTCTGCGCTCGGCTCGGGCTGGCGCCTGGCACGCGGGTGCGCATGTTCATAAGCCTGGGCCAGATGCTGAAAATCCAGCCGCGTATAAATCTGCGTGGTGGCGATGCTGGAATGCCCCAGCAGCTCCTGCACGGCGCGCAGATCGCCGCTGGACTGCAGCATATGGCTGGCGAACGAATGGCGCAGCACATGCGGATGCACGCCCGCGGCCAGCCCCGCCTGCTGGCCGCGCAGCTTGAGCCGCGACCACACCGACTGGCCGCTGAGCCGCTCGCCTCTGCGGCCCAGGAACAAGGCGGCTTCGCTCTGCGCCCTGGCCTGGGCGGCTCCCGCGAGACCCGTGCTGCGCAACGCCAGCCAGGCCTGCAGGGCCTGGAGAGCCATGCGCCCCACGGGCACGATGCGGCGCTTGCCGCCCTTGCCCTGCACATGGGCGTCGCCGGCCTCCAGGTCTATCCAGCCCCGGCCCTGGCTTTGCGTGTGCTGGTCGGGCCGCAGATCCAGGCCCACCAGTTCGGCCACGCGCAGGCCGCAGCTGTAGAGCAGCTCGGTCATGGCGGCGTCGCGCGCCTCCAGCCAGGGATCGGCTGCCGCATTGTGAAAACCGGCCAGCTGCACGGCGTCATCCACGCCCAGGGCCTTGGGCAGGGGCTTGGGCGCCTTGGGGCCGCGCACGCCCTCCACGGGGTTGAACGGCACCAGCTCCTGCTGGGCCGCCCAGCGGAAAAAGCTGCGCCAGCCCGAAAGAATCAGCGCAATTCCGCGCGCGCTGCGCCCCGCGCTATGCATTTGCGCAGCAAAGCGGCGGATATGCATGGGCTGCAGGGCCAGCAGCTCCAGGCCCAGCGGCTGCGCGAAGTCCTGCAGCTTGATCAGGTCCAGCGCGTACAGCGTATGGGTGCGCTCGGCCAGGCGCTTTTGCACCCGCACATGCTCCAGATAGGTTCTGGCGACCTCGGGCAGGCGGGCGAACTGCTCTTCAAACGAGAGCTGTTCTTGCTGTGGCGAGGTCATGGGCCTCGCTCAGCCGCGGGCCAGCGTCAGCGGCGGCGGGCGCATGCGCGACAGCGAGGCGCTGGCCAGCTCGGAGATGCGCGCCAGGAATTCCGTGCCCATGGTGGCGTCAAAGCGCAGCGGGTCGGGCGAGCCCAGCACCAGCATGCCGAAGGCATTGGAGGTGCTGTCCATGGCCCCGTCATGCAGGGTCAGCAGGGCCACCGACTGCACGGCATCGGGCTGGGGCAGCCAGTGCACGGGCTCGAAGCCCATATTGGGGCCGCAGAACGGCATGGTCAGCGAGGCCGCGAAAGCCCGCGCATCCTCGCTCACGCCCATGGTGTAGACCGTGCCCGAATGCGCGCCCGCCACGCTCCACAGCCGCAGCGCCACCTGGGGAATGTCGAACATATGTTGCAGGCTGGCGGTCAGCACATGGGGCAGCTCGCGCAGATCCTGCACCTTGACCAGGGCATGGGTCCACTGGTGGATCTTCTGGGCGATGGAGGCGTTCTCGCTGCCGTGGCGCATCATGTCCATGATGCGGTGCTCCAGCACCTTGATCTTCTCGCGCAGCATCTCGGCCTGGCGTTCCTGCAGGCTCACGGCGCGCGGGCCGTGGCCGCTGAGCAGCTGCACGCCGGTCAGCATCTCGGCATGGCGCTCGAAAAACTCGGGGGTCTGCTGAAGATAATCGGCAATCGCCTCTTCGTTCATTGCATTGTCGGTGATGCTGTTCATAGCGTATCGGGTATGTCGATCTGGCCTTCAAAAACAAACTCTGCGGGGCCGGTCATGCGCACGCGATCCTGCGCCCCACCTGCCCATTCAATGGTCAGCAGACCGCCATGGGTGTGCACGTCCACCTTGCCGTCCAGCAGGCCCCAGCCTATGCCGGCCACCACGGCGGCGCAGGCTCCGGTGCCGCAGGCCAGCGTCTCGCCGGCGCCGCGCTCGTAGACCCGCAGCTTCACTTCGCCGCGGCCTACGATCTGCATGAAGCCCGCGTTCACACGCTGGGGAAAACGCGCATGGTTCTCGATCAGCGGTCCCCAGGCTAGCACCGGCGCCGCCTCCACATCGTCCACCAGCTGCACCGCATGCGGATTGCCCATGGACACAGGCGCTATCCAAACCGTAGCTGATGGCGCGGCTCCATCCAGCGCCAGCGGCCATTTCTGTGCAGATCCCAGCGCTTCCGGCTGCAGGCCCGCGGTATCGAAAGGCACCAGGGCCGGCTCCAACTGGGGCGCGCCCATGTCCACGGTGACGCGGCCGTTGCCGTGGATTTCCGGCGCGATCACGCCGGACAGCGTCTGCACGCGGATCACGCTTTTATCGGTCAGGCCCTTGTCATGCACATAGCGCGCAAAACAGCGCGCGCCGTTGCCGCACTGCTCCACCTCGCCGCCATCGGCGTTGTGGATCACGTATTCAAAATCCAGGCCGGCCGCGGGCGCGGGACGCACGGTCAGGATCTGGTCGGCGCCCACGCCGAAGTGGCGGTCGGCCAGATAGCGGTACTGGGCCGCGCTCAGGCCCAGCCGGCCTTGGGTCTCGTCGAGCACCACGAAATCGTTGCCCGCGCCCTGCATCTTGGTGAAGCGAATCTGCATGATCCGCACATTATCCTACCGGCCGCAGAGCCCGGGCCATGGTCTGGCGATCAGCGGTACAGCTTTTGCAACAGCTGCATGAGCTGCGCCTGCTCGGTCTCGCTCAGATGGGCGACGGCTTTTTCCTCGCTGCTCTTGAGCTGGGGCTCGGCCGTGTCCACCAGCTCGCGCCCCGCAGCGGTCAGGTACAGGCCGGTGGCGCGGCCGTCGCGCGGGTGCGGGCGCCGCTCCAGAAAGCCGCGCCGCGCCAGCGCATCGATCATGCCCACCATATTGGGCGGCAACATGTCCAGCTGCTGGCACAGCTGGCGCGAGGTGATGCCGGGATTGCGGCCCACCAGCGACAGCACGGAGAACTCCACGATCTTGAGATCGAAGCGCGCCATGCACTTCATGAACACGCCGACCAGGGACAGCGAGGCGCGGCGCGCGTTATAGCCCAGCAGCGACTCCAGAAAACTCGCATTGACCGTGTCCACGGCAAACACCTCGGCAGCGCCCGCGTCCTGCGCCGGGATGCCGTCCGCGGCGACCTCGGCTCTGGCACGCGTGCCGCGCAAGGCGCGTGCGGGCCTGGTTGCAGTTTCGGCGGTCTTGTGAGCGGGCATGTGGTGTGTCGACTTGAAAAGCCAGGGAGCGATGGACAAACCGCAATTTTGCCGGTTTCGGCCATTCTTGCAGAGCAGCTCATGGCCTGGACGGGGCAAACATCTGATTGCCGTGCACCACCGAGGCCTGACTCCACTGCGCCTTCATCAGGCTCAAACGCCAGTCCAGCTCCGGCAAGATGCGCTGCTGCAGCTGCCGAAGCGGCCCCTGCCAGCGCTCGCCGCCAGTCCCCTCCGTGGCCGCGATGCGCGCCCAGGCCCAGCCCAGCAGGGTCACGGCCACGCAGCGCAGATAGTCGTCGGCGACGCGCCAGGCCAGCGTCTGGTCTTGCTCGCAGGCCTGCGCCAGCACCGTGGTGAAGTAGCGCAGCTGGGCCAGGCAGCGCAGCACCTCGGCGTCCAGGGCCCGGGCCGCGTCCAGGTTTTTGCGCAGGCCCAGCAGCCACTGGCCCATGGACTGGCCGCCATCGGGCAGGACCTTGCGCACCAGCAGGTCTATGGCCTGGATCTCGTTCGTGCCCTCGTAGATCATGGCCACGCGCGAATCGCGCACGATCTGCTCAATGCCCCACTCGCGGATATAGCCGTGGCCACCAAACACCTGCAGGCAGGCGCTCGCGCCTTCAAACGCCTGCTGCGTCCACGCGGCCTTGAGCACCGGGGTGATCAGGCTGCACCACTGCTGGGCCTGTTCGCGCTCGCGCTCATCCTCGGCGTGGCGCGCCACATCCAGATAGACGCCGGTCTGATAGGCCAGCACGCGCCCGCCGTCGATCCAGGCGCGCTGCACCTCCAGCAGGCGCCGGATCGCCGGGTGCTCGATGATCAGATCCGCCGCATCGCCCGCACCGCGCGAGGCCGGCACGCCCCCCGGCGCCCGCATCTGGCGACGCTCCAGCGCATAGGCCTGGGCCTTCTGCCAGGCCGCATCGAGCAGGCCTATGCCCTGCAGCGCCACATGCAGGCGTGCGGCATTCATCATCACGAACATGGCGTTCAGGCCCGCACCGGGCCTGCCTATCAGCCAGCCCGTGGCGCCATCGAAACGCATCACGCAGGTGGGGCTGCCATGCAGGCCCATCTTCTCCTCGATGCGCTCGCAGACCACGGTGTTGCGCCGGCCGTCGGGCAGCAGCTTGGGCACCAGAAACAGCGACAAGCCCTTGGGTCCGGCCGCAGCGCCCGGCAGCCGGGCCAACACCAGATGGACGATGTTCTCGGTCAGATCATGCTCGCCGCCCGAGATGAAGATCTTGCCGCCGCTGATCCTGTAGCTGTCGCCAAGCTCGGACGACTCGGCGGGCAGGGCCTGGGTTCTGACCTGGCCCAGATCGCTGCCCGCCTGGGCCTCGGTCAGGCACATGGTGGCCAGCCATTCGCCGCTGGCTATTTTTGACAGATAGGCGGCTTTGAGCGCCTCGCTGCCATGGTGCTTGAGGCATTCATAAGCGCCGTGCAGCAGGCCCGGCGCCATGGTCCAGCCATGGTTGGCCGCACTCAGCCATTCGTAGAGCACGCCTTCCAGCACCCATGGCAGGCCCTGGCCGCCATCTTCCACGGCGCAGGCCAGGGCCGGCCAACCCGCCTGCCAGAAGTCCCGATAGGCCGGGGCAAATCCCGGCGGCGTGGTGACGCAGCCGGCATTGAACTGCGCGCCCACCTCGTCGCCCGCGCGCGACAGCGGCGCCACCACGGAACCCACCCATTTGCCGGCTTCGTCCAGCACCTGGTGCATCAAGGCCCGGTCGGTCTCGCCATGCGCGGGCAGGCGCTGCAGCTGCCGGTCCGCCTGGAGCACATCGAACAAAAGAAAAGCGTTGTCGGCGCTGGAGGGCTGGTAGGACATAAGGGCAAGGACGGAAAGCTAAAAACACAGCGGCCAGACGCTGGTGCGCCGGCCTCAATCCCGGCATGGCGGGCGGCTCGGGGGCCCGGCAAGGACCGCCCCGCGGCAAACACGCCGCCCCCTGGCGGAAGCGACGCGGCCGGGGGATCAAGAATCCCCGTTGAAGCCGATCTGCTTGACCAGAGGGCCCCAGCGCTCGTACTCGGCCTGCTGGGATCTGGCCATTTCCTCGGGCGTGGAGCTGGTGACGATCAGGCCGACCACGCCCAGGCTTTCCTTCACGGAATCGCTCTTGAGCGCCTGGACAATGGCCGCATGGGCGCGCGCGCGCACCTCGGCAGGCGTCTTGGCATTGGCATAGAAGCCAAACCATTCCTCGGTGCTCAGGTCGTTGAAGCCCTGCTCCGCAAATGTGGGCACATTGGGCAGATAGGGGTTGCGCTTGGGACCGCTGGTCGCCAGCACCCGCAGCTTGCCGGCCCGGTAATAGCTGAGGAAGTCGCCGCTGGGGCCCATCATGGTGGAGATCTGGCCGCCGACCAGGTCGGACACGCCCGGTGCCATGCCGCGATAGGGCACATGGTTGAGCTTGACGCCGGAGCGCAGGCTCAGCAACGCGCCTATCAGGTGCGGCAGAGAACCCGCACCGGGGCTGCCGAAGTTGGCCTGCTCCGGGTTGGCCTTGGCCCAGTCCAGATAGTCCTTGAGACTCTTGACGCTGGCCGGCACCGCGGGCCCCACGGCCAGGCCGTGATGCATGATGGCCCCTATGGACAGGGGATGAAAATCCTCGGGCTTGTAGCTGAGCTTGCTGTAGATGAAGGGATAGACCGAGAAGGCCGAGACCTGGCTCAGGGCGATCACCGAACCGTCGCCGGTCGCCGAGCGCAGCGCCTCCAGCGCAATGCGGCCGCCCGCGCCCGGCTTGTTTTCCACCACCCCCATGTTCTTGGTGTAGGCCGAGCCGCCCAGCTTCTCGCCCACGCGACGGGCCACGGAGTCCCCGGCGCTGCCCGCGGGGAAGCCATACAGAATGCGCACCTGCTCAATAGGCCCGCCCTGCGCCCTGGCGGCGATAGGCCCCAGCGCGGCCAGGGCTGCCGTCGCGCCCAGGCCGGTGACGAATGTTCTGCGATCGTGCATGGTTGTCTCCTCGGTTTTTGAATTGCGGGACTTCTCGCCCTTTGACTAGCGGTATGCCATGCCGCACACCGCTAGGGAAAATCGCTGCCGCTCAGCGCGGCGCCATGCGCAATGCGCCATCCAGCCGTATGACTTCGCCGTTCAGATGTCCGTTGTGCACGATGTGCAGGGCCAGCTCGGCAAACTCCGAGGGCTTGCCCAGACGCGGCGGGAAGGGAATCGACGCGGCCAGCGACTGCTGCACGGCCTCGGGCAGCTCCTGCATCAGCGGCGTGGCAAACAGCCCCGGCGCCACGGTGCAGACGCGTATGCCATGCTGGGCCAGATCGCGGGCCATGGGCAGCGTCATGCCGACCAGCCCGCCCTTGGAGGCGCTATAGGCCTGCTGACCCACCTGGCCGTCGAAGGCCGCCACCGAGGCCGTGTAGAGGATCACGCCGCGCGCGCCGTCGTCCAGCGCCTCCAGCCTGGCGCAGCGCGCCGCAAACAGCCGCGTCATGTTGTAGCTGCCGATCAGATTCACGCG
>JAFAIY010000353.1 GCA_019236485.1 Comamonas sp.
GACATCGGGCGGCACGCCCAGAATCTTGCCCGTGAATGCAGGAATGCTGCCATCGGCATTGCCGGCCTTGATGGCGCCGGTGCAGGTCAGTTCCTTGCCCAGCTTGTCGGCCTCGGCGGCGGGCACCTTGGCAAAGGCGGTCCCGGCGGCCATCAGGCCCAGGGTGAGTATCGTGCTCAGTTGCTTTCGATTCATGTCTCTTGTTGTTGTGGGGGTTGCGACGGCTCCATTCTTGGATTAATTGCTCATATAGGAATCGTCTGATAAGACTACATGGGCTGTATGTATAGATGTATGTGCGCGATGGGCAAGAAAAAAGGCAGCATTGTTGCCAATGCTGCCTTGTGAGCGAGCGGGAAAGCGCTTAGCGCGAGCCGCGCAGGTCCATCTCGGCGTACTTCACGATCTTGGAGCCCTTGGCCAGCTTGTAGCCAAACCAGATCAGCAGGAACAGCGGCAGGCCGATATAGGTGGCGATGGCGCCCACCCAGTCGATCTTGTCCGAGAGGAAGTTCTCGTAGTTCTGACCCAGGGTGATGATCAGGCACAGCACGAAGGCGAACACCGGGCCGAAGGGGAAGGCTGCGGCCTTGTAGGGCAGCTGGCTCATATCGTAGTTCTGCGCCTCGCAGCCCTTGCGGAAGCGGTAGTGGCTGACGGCAATGCCCAGCCAGGCCACGAAGCCGCACATGCCCGAGAGATTGAGCAGCCAGATGTAGACCACCTTGGGGCTGAAGATATTGGTCAGAAAGCACAGCGCCGCGATGGCCGTGGTGGCCAGCAGGGCCAGTACCGGCACGCCGCGCGCATTGACGCGCGCGAAGATCCGAGGCGCCATGCCCTGGGTGGCCAGGGCGTAGAGCATGCGCGTCGAGGCATACATGCCCGAGTTGCCTGCGGACAGCACCGAGGTCAGCACCACGGCGTTCATGATGGCGGCCGCCGACAGCAGGCCGGCGCGCTCGAACACCAGCGTGAACGGGCTCACGGCGATATCGCCCAGATCGTTCTTGAGCAGCTTGGGATCGGTATAGGGGATCAGCAGGCCGATGATGAGGATGGCGAACACATAGAACAGCAGAATGCGCCAGAACACCTTGCGCACGGCCTTGGGCACGTTCTTGGCGGGGTCCTCGGACTCGCCGGCCGCGATGCCGATCAGCTCCGTGCCCTGGAAGGAGAAGCCCACCACCATGGCCACGCCGATCAGGGCCGCAAAGCCGCCCGCGAACGGTCCGTCGCCGATGCTGAAGTTGGCGATATTGCCCCAGATGCCCTCGGGAGAACCGCCCTTGAGAATGCCGAAGATCATCAGCACGCCTATGCCTATAAACACCAGCACCGTGGTTACCTTGATGGCCGCGAACCAGAATTCCGATTCGCCAAAGCCTCTGGCCGAAAGCGCGTTGAGGCCGAACATCAGCGCCAGGAACAGCGCGCTCCAGAGCACGCCGTCGATACCGGGAAACCAGTAGGCCATCACCAGCTGCGCGGCCACCAGGTCCACCGCAATGGTTACGGCCCAGTTGTACCAGTAGTTCCAGCCCAGGGCGAAGCCGAAGCCCTCGTCCACATACCTGGCGCCATAGGTGGCGAACGAGCCCGAGACCGGCATATGGGCGGCCATCTCGCCCAGGCTGGTCATCAGGAAGTAGACCATCAGGCCCACGATGACATAGGCCAGCAGCGCACCACCGGGGCCGGCCTGGGAAATGGTGGCGCCCGAAGCCACGAACAGGCCGGTGCCGATGGAGCCGCCGATGGCGATCATCGACATATGGCGGGCCTTGAGGCTGCGGTGCAAATGGCCGGAGTCCTGCTCCGTTGCAGTAGAGGTTTGGCTATCGCTCATGAAAGATGTTTGTTCTGGCAAGACATGAAGCCGTTGGACGGCGGGGCAATTGCGGCCCGAGCCATGTCTTGCGCCGTTGTGGGCAGATGCCGATGGCATCTGGATATCAACGCGGCCGGCGCGATCGGCGATGACATGCATCGCGCCGAGCGGCTGCCGATAGGGTGCAGATTGTGAGTGATTTGCCGAAAGCCTGTGCGCTGCCCCGAGCGGACTTGGGTGCACTCCCGGCATGGATCATGACTAAGTAATTGATTTATTGATGATTTTCTGGAAACGAGGCAGGCTGCAAATCTTGCGCAAACCATCGTCGAATCGTCAGATTTTAGACATAAACCAGCAGGTATATGGGGTTTCCTGTTTCGTCTTTTTTGGCTATTTATGGCTCATATCATTAGAAATATATAGTCAATATGACGATATTGCTGGTTGAATAATGAAGTTAATACGATAGAAATGCTTCAACCCCTTATGTGGCAAGCGCTGGCAGCTATGTTTTTGTGATGGTCATGCCAGATGAAATTGGCTGACGGTGCCGGCATGCCGCTCGGCACTACCATCGCTCACGGGCCAGCAAGATTTCCGTCAAGGCCTTGATCTTGGGCGACGCATGGCGGGTGCGCGGGTAGACCAGGGCCAGTTCGCGGCTGCGGCCTTCGAGCTGGGTCAGCACAGGGACCAGGCGCCCGCTGGCGATATGCTCGCGCACCGCAAACTCCATGACCTGGGCCACGCCCAGCCCGGCGAGCGAGGCTTCGATCAAGGGGTCGCCGCTGTCAAAGCGGATGGACTGCGGTGGCTCCCAGTCCAGCGCGGGCTCGCCCTCGGCCTTGAACTGCCAGGGCACGAGAAAACCCCGGTAATGGTTGTAGACCGACAGGCAGCGGTGCCCGGCCAGCGCCTTCAGCGTGCGTGGCGCGCCATGGACTTGCAGATAGGCGGGGGAGGCCACGGTCACCCAGCGCAGCGGCGGCAGGCTGCGCGCGATCATGCGGCTGTCGGCCAGCGGGCCTATGCGCACGGCGGCATCAAAGCCCTCGTCCACCATGTCCACCACGCGGTCGGTAAAGCTGG
>JAFAIY010000384.1 GCA_019236485.1 Comamonas sp.
ACGGCGCGGCCGATGTTGAACAGCACGTTTTGCGCGGTGGCGCGGGCTTCCGTGGGATAGGCCTCGCTCATCACGGCGCCATAGCCGCCCATCATGCCGTTGACGAACAGGCCCATGAGAGCACCGACCCAGAGCATGGCCGTGGCGTCGCTGAGCTGCGAGTAGGCCAGCACCGAAATCACCGAGCCGGCCTGGAACAGCAGGAAGGTGGGCTTGCGGCCCATGCGGTCGGCCAGCTGGCCGAACACCCAGATGCCTATGGACATGCCGATGATGGTCGCGGCCGTCCACATCGAAGACTTGGTGAGGCTGAAGCCCAGCTGCTTGGACAGAAAGCTGGGCATCCAGATCATGATGCCGTAGTAGCCGAAGTTCTGCACCGAGGTCAGCACGATCACGCCCAGGCTGACCTTGGTCGTGGCCTTGTCCTTCATCAGCAGCTTCAGGCAGTGCAGGGCCGAGGGGCGCTGGGCCTTGCTCTTGGCCACAAACACCTCGGGCTCGTGCAGCTGGTGGCGGATCACCCAGGCCACGATGGCGGGAATCACGCCGACCAGGAACATGCCGCGCCAGCCTATCAGGGGCAGCAGCAGCGGCGTCAGCAGCGCCGCGCCCAGCACGCCCAGCTGCCAGCCCAGCGCCACATAGGACGAGACGCGCGCGCGGTGGCGCGCGGGCCAGGCTTCGGCCGCCAGCGCCATGCCGATGCCGAATTCACCGCCCAGGCCTATGCCGGCAATCGTGCGGTAGATCAGCAGGTCCCAGTAGCCCTGGGCAAAAGCGCAAAGCCCCGTGAAGACCGCGAACAGCACGATGGTCCAGGTCAGCACGCGGATGCGGCCGTACTTGTCGCTGAGCATGCCGAAGACGATGCCGCCGAAGACGGCGCCGATCAGCGTCCAGGTCACGAGCGAGCCCGCCTGGCCCGGCGTGAGGCCCAGATCCTTGGAGATGGCCGAGAGCATGAAGCCCAGGATCAGCAGGTCGAAGCCGTCCATGGCGTAGCCGACGGCCGAGCCCATGAGCGCTTTCCAGCTGTAGCCGTTGACTTCTGTTGGAGCGGCGGGCGCGGCTGTGCCTGCCACGGCGCCTGTGGTTTGTATGGTCACGGGAGAGTCCTTGAGCGAAGACGGACTTTTCGGCCCTTTGAGCCTGCTTTTGCGGAAAAAAGCAGGCCCTCGCTGGGCGCAAGACCAGCGCGCGGGCACGCAGCGTGCGTGCAGCATCCTTGAGGTGCAACGGGCACGAAAAAGTCCTTGAAGGGGAGTTTGAGCGGCTGGAGCATGGCGGCGCGGTCTGCGCTGATTTCTGCAGGGCAGAAAGGGCAGTGCGGCGCAATGTCGCCTCTGTAAAAAGCGAAAAGCCCCAGCTGCGTGAGCAACTGGGGCTTGGATTTGGTGGTCGTAGCGGGACTCGAACCTGCGACATCAGCATTATGAATGCTGCGCTCTAACCAACTGAGCTATACGACCGACAGTCCGCAATTCTAGAGGCAAAAAAGTGGTCCGGCGGCCAAGTAGGGAATTTTTTTGCGGGCCCGGCCGTGCGGGCAAGAAAAAACCGCAGTGCTCTGGTGAACACTGCGGTTTTCTGTTTGGTGGTCGTAGAGGGACTTGAACCTTCGACATCAGCATTATGAATGCTGCGCTCTAACCAACTGAGCTATACGACCGAAGACGGCGATTATATGCAAAAAACCGAAGGCCTGGCAAATGCCGTCAATTTCCTGGGCTGCTGCCGGAGTTCATTCCTTGGCGCATATCAAAGAGCGGCAGCGTTTTGGCACAGCCCTAGGGCTAGTTCCGTTGACATGCTAAGTAGCTTTCCCAATAGTTCACGCTTTCTGTTGAGTTGCTTATGAGCCTGAATCCAATGAAGCGAGTCGTGAGCGTGTCAGAGAGTCGGTCTGTTCTTCCCCGGTCCCCGCAACGCCGCAGCTTGCTGGCCGCGGCCGGCCTGTCCATGCTGGGCGTGCCCTGGGTGGCGCGCTCCCAGTCTTCCACCCTGCGCATCGGCGCCACGATTGCGGATACGGGCGTGGAGCGTTTCAACGGCCAGGGCCTGCTGTATGGCGCCAAGGCCTATTTCGATGCGCTCAATCGCGCGGGCGGCATCCATGGCCGCCAGATCGAGCTGCTCAAGGCCGATGACGAGTTCAACGCCGGCAAGGCCAAGGACAATGCGCTGAAGTTCGCGGCGGACGCCAGCGTGCTGGCGCTGCTCCACCCGCAGGGCACGCGCCAGACCGCGGAGATCATGAAGGCGGTGCGGGACCTGCCCATCGTCGGTCCCAATACCGGCGCTACGGCGCTGCACAAGAGCGGTGCGAAGAACGTGTTCTGGGTGCGCACCAACTATGACCAGGAGGTGGAGCGCCTGGTCAAGCTGGCCGACAACCTGGGCCTCAAGCGTTTCGGCCTGGTCTATCCCAACGATCCCTTCGGCCAGTCGGTGCTGGAGTCCTTCCAGGCCGCGCTGGCGCGGCGCAAGATCGAGGCCGTGGGCATAGCCAGCACGCCGGGCACGGCCAGCCTGGAAGTCGATGCGGCCGCCAAGCAGCTGGCCAAGCTGCCCGTGCAGGTGCTGATCATGAGCCTGGCGGGCACGACCCCGGCCTTCTACCAGGCCTACCGCGCCGCGGGCGGCGTCTCCATGTGCTATGGCCTCTCGGTCAGCGGCACGGCCGCCAATCTGGCGCAGCTGGCCAAGGGCAATGACCGGCCCTTCTTCTCGGTGATCGTGCCTTCGCCGAATGCGCAGAAGTTCGAGATCGTGCGCCAGTACCGGCGCGACATGAAGGCTGCGGGCTTCGAGAGCGAATCCCTGGTGAGCCTGGAAGGCTATGTGGACGCCTATGTACTGGCCGAAGGCCTGCGCCGCGCCGGCCCCAGGGTGGACCGCGACAGCCTGCAGGCGGGACTGGAGAGCCTGTCCAATTTCGACATCGGCGGCGTGCGCCTGAACTTCGACAGGCATGTGCGTGAAGGCAATAGCTATACCGACACGGTGACGATAGACGCCAGCGGCCGCTTGATCAGCTGAGCCTGCGGAGCCCAGCAAAAAGCGCCACTCGAAGTGGCGCTTTTTTCATGGAGAGCGAAGCTCTTACTGGTGGGTGAAGCTGGCGGGGCGCTTGTTCACGAAAGCATCCATGCCTTCCTTCTGGTCCTGCGTGGCGAACAGCGCATGGAACAGGCGGCGCTCGAACATCACGCCGTCGGACAGCCCGCTTTCAAACGCGCGGTTGACCGATTCCTTGGCCGCCATCACGGCCAGCTGCGAGAAGCCGCTGATGATGATGGCCGCGCCCAGGGCCTCGTCCATCATCTTGTCGTAGGGCACGACGCGGCTGACCAGGCCCGCGCGCTCGGCCTCCTGGGCATCCATCATGCGGGCGGTCAGCGCCATGTCCATGGCCTTGGCCTTGCCCACGGCGCGCGGCAGGCGCTGGGTGCCGCCGGCGCCAGGGATCACGCCCAGCTTGATTTCGGGCTGGCCGAACTTGGCATTGTCGGCCGCGATGATGAAGTCGCACATCATGGCCAGCTCGCAGCCGCCGCCCAGCGCAAAACCGCTGACGGCCGCGATCACGGGCTTGCGGATGCTGCGCACGGTTTCCCAGTTGCGCGTGATGTAGTCGCCGCCATAGGCGTCGGCAAAACTGTACTTGGCCATGGCGCCGATATCGGCACCGGCGGCAAACGCGCGCTCGCTGCCGGTGATGATCATGCAGCCTATGCTCTTGTCGGCATCGAATTTCCTGAGCGCATCGCCGAGCTCGTTCATGAGCTGGTCGTTCAGGGCGTTGAGCTGCTTGGGGCGATTCAAGGTGATGACGCCGACCTTGTCCGCTTCCACGCGGACTTCAATGGTTTCGTAAGCCAAGTTTGTCTCCTGCTGCTGATGAAATGCTTGAAGAATAACCGCTGAGGCCGGCGCGCGGCTGCCCGCGGCCGGGTCCGGCTGCCGCTGCGGCAAGGCCGGATTTACGCGGCCGTCCCGGCCAGCCAGCGCTCTGCAGCGGCCTTGTCGCTGATTTCCAGTCCCAGGTTGTCTATGGGGCTGGCCGTATTTGCATCCTCGCTGGCGGGTTTGGCAAGCGCTGCACCCAGCTCCAGCGGCAGCTCGAGCAGCTGGCGGTCGCGCGCGACCCAGGCCGTGGCGCGATCGGCGCCGCCGGCGTAAAGCGGCAGATCGTCGAGCTTGGCGATGCGCCAGCGCTGGCCTGTGCTCTCTATGGCCAGCCATTCGTCGCCGGCCATCATGCCGGCCTGCTCGGCCAGGCCGCCGCGCAGCACGGTCTTGATCTGCACGCTGTGGTTCTCCTGCACGCGCAGGCCCAGCTTCTGCGCGAGCTGGGCGGGCTCGACCTTGGCCGTGATGCCGTGCTTGGCCAGCAGCTCGCGCAGCGGCAGATCCCCGGTGGAATGCACCCAGGCCTGCAGCTGCTCGGCCAGCTGCGCGCCGCCCAGCCGGCCGACCATGGCCAGCACATCGGCCTCGGCGATGGGGCCACCCTGGGTCTGCTGCCACAGGCCGCGCATCACATCGTCGAGGCTGGACTGGCCGTCGGCGCGCAAGCCCAGGTCCAGGCACAGTGCGACCAGCGAGCCCTTGGTGTAGTAGCTCACCGTATGGTTGGCCGTGTTCTCGTCCTGGCGGTAGTACTTGACCCAGGCGTCGAAGCTGGCCTCGGCCACGGACTGCACCTGGCGGCCCGGGGTCTGCAGCACCTGGTTGATGGTGCGGGTGATGAGCTTGAGGTACTGGGCGTTGTCTATGAGACCCGCGCGGCGCAGGAACAGGTCGTCGTAGTAGCTGGTAAAACCCTCGAAGAACCACAGCAGCCCGGTGTAGTTCTCCTGCTCGTAGTCGTAGCGCGCAAACTCGGCCGGGCGCAGGCGCTTGACGTTCCAGGTGTGGAAATACTCGTGGCTGATCAGTCCCAGCAGCGTGGTGTAGCCTTCGCCGGCCTTGGTCTCGCCCTTGCGCGGCAGGTCGCGGCGGCCGCAGATCAGCGCCGTGCTGTTGCGATGCTCGAGCCCGCCGTAGTTGTCGTCTACCGCGTTCAGCATGAAGACATAGCGCCCCATGGGCGGACGGCTGCCGTCGGCATGCCAGAAGGCGATCTCGGCCTCGCAGATCTTCTGCGTGTCGGCCAGCAGGCGCTCGCCGTCGAAGCTCGGCGCTGCGCCTGCGACCACGAACTCGTGCGGCACGCCGCCGGCCGTGAAGCTGCCGCGCCAGAAGCGGCCCATTTCCACGGGGCAGTCCACCAGTTCGTCGTAGTTGGTGGCGGAGTAGAGGCCGAAGCCCTGGGCGTCGGTCTTGGCGGCCGTCAGCCCGGTGGCGATCTGCCAGTCCTGGGTCGCAGGGCTGCTCAGCAGCTCCAGCGCATGGGGCATTTCCTCGCGGCCGTGCACGCGCAGGCAGAGGCTGGTGCCGTTGAAGAAGCCGCGGCGGCGGTCCAGCCAGGCCGTGCGCACCGAGCTGTCGTAAGCGCAAACCTGATAGCTGATGACGCAAGCAGCATCTGCGCTGCAGGCTAGCTTCCATTGATTCTTGCTGAGCTGCTGCACGACGACGGAGCGGCCGTTCTGGCTGGCGCTCAGGCCTTGCAGATTCTTGGCGAACTCGCGCACCAGATAGCTGCCCGGAATCCATACCGGCAGCGACAGCAGCTGCTGCGCCGCGGGCTTGGCGATATGCAGGCTGACATCGAACAGATGGGCATCCACCGCGCTGGCCTGCACGGTGTAGCGAATGCCGGAAGCGTTGAGAACAGACGTCATGACAGCTCCAAAAATGCGGGCCGGAGCATGCGGACCTGCCGCAGCGCGGCCGGACCCTGGAGATCAAACGCGCGCTGCTCCGGCGATGGAAAAGGTTTTACTTGGCGGCGGCCAGGTGCTTCTCGACCTCGGCGGCCGAGATGGCGCCGGGCACGCGCACATTGTTGGCGAACACCACGGTCGGCGTGCCAGTGATCTTGTATTTGCGGCCGAAAGCCAGGTTGCGCTGGATGGCGGCCGGGTCGCACTGGGCGGCGGGTGCGGACTTGCTGTTGAGCATCTGGTCCTGCCAGGCCTTGGCCTGGTCCTTGGCGCACCAGATATTGCGCGACTTCTCGGCCGAGTCGGGGCTCAGGATAGGGTAGAGGAAGAGGTAGATGGTGACGTTGTCCACGCTCTGCAGGTCTTTTTCGAAGCGCTTGCAATAGCCGCAGTTCGGGTCTTCGAAGATGGCCATCTTGCGCTCGCCCTTGCCGTGCACGATGGTGATGGCGTCCTTGAGCGGCAGCTGCTTGAAGTCCACCGCCGTGAGCTGGTTCATGCGGTCCTCGGTCAGGTTGCGCCTGGCCTTGGTGTCGATCAGCTCGCCCTGGATCAGGTAGCTGCCCTTGGCATCGGTGTAGAAGAGGTCCGTGCCCACGCGCACCTCATACAGGCCGGTCATGGGGGTGGAGCGCACCTCGTCGATTTTTTCGAGCTGTGGGATGCGTTCGGTCAGCGTCTTCTTGAGGTTGGCATCCTGGGCATGCACGCTCAGGCCGGTGGTCAGGCTGGCGGCGGCCAGCAGGCAGGCAACAAATTTCATGGGTGAGCTTGAGGGCCGCGCCGGGCGCGGCTGGGTGTGGGTATGGGTTGCTGCCATCGGGGCGGGCCCGATGGCAGGGCTGAGGATTGGAGCGCTGCCGGCCCCAAGGGTTCCGCAGAAGCGCAAATCCGCGCTCAAAGCAGGCCCATGGCCTGCTTGGCCATCCAGGACTTGAGCGGGCCGCTGCGCTCGAAGCCCTTCATGCCCCAGTTGCGCAGCATCTGTACCGGCACTTCGGAGCGGCCAAACAGCTGCTGCAGCCCGTCCATGGCCAGGCCCATGGGGGCCAGGGCCGCCTTGCGCTCGCGCTCGTACTGGCGCAGCAGCTTGAGATCGGCGGGGCTGCGCCAGTAGTCGCGCTCCTGCAGAATGCGGGCCAGGGCCTGCACATCGCCCAGGCCCAGGTTCAGTCCCTGGCCCGCGAGCGGATGCACGTTGTGGGCGGCGTCGCCGGCCAGCACCCAGCTTTGCGCGTTCCTGGAGATATCCCTGGGCAGCTGCGGGCCGCACCAGCGGTCGGCCGCGGCCTGCTGCAGCGGCCAGGAGGCGCGCTCGGCCACCAGCTCCAGCCGGCCCAGTGCATCCTGGCTGATGGCCTGCAGCCGCGTGGTGAATCTGTCTTCCTCGCAGTCCAGCCATTCGGGCACCAGCGTCTGCTCCAGCGACCAGACCACGGCCACTTCATGACCGTCGGGGCCGCCCATGGGCAAGAAGGCCAGAATGCCTTCGGGCGTGAACCACTGGCGTGCCATGCCGCCATGGGGCAGCTCGCACTGCAGGCGCGTGGCAATCGCGTGCTGGGGGTAGGGGGTGACGGAGAAATGCACGCCGAACTCGGAGCGCGTGCTGCTGGCGCGGCCTTCGCAGACGGCGGTGAGCGCGGCCTCCACGGGCTCGGCGACGATTTCCACCTGCGGCTGATAGCGCACGGCCTCGGCCAGGCGCTGCTCGAGAGCGGGCACGTCGACAATCCAGGCCAGAGCCTCCACGTCCTGAGAGGCCGCGTCAAACTGCACCTGGCCGTCCAGATCGCCGAACACCTGCATGCCGGTCACGGGCGTGGCGTCCTGCTCGTCGGGCCAGCAGCGCAGCGACTGCAGCACGGCCCGCGAGCTGGCATTGAGCGCGTAGGCGCGCACGTCCTTGTGCGCCGGCCGGGTCTGGGCGGGCGCCACCAGCGCCACGCGCAGACGCTCGCGCGCCAGCAAAAGGGCCAAGGTCCGGCCCACAATGCCGGCCCCACGAATACATACATCAAAGGTTTGCGCCATGCCCGGCATTGTAGGAGGCCGGGGCCGGGCCTGTGCTCATGGCGGGAACCGGAAACTGCCGGTGCTGAATCGGCATCAACTATGTTGTTGATAGCTGGATGCGCTGATCGCTGATGGGCTAGCGGGCAAAATGAGGCCCGAACCTGCCCAGAGGAAACTTCATGAACGACACCGCCTACGATGTGCAAGGCCAGATTGCCGAGCTCTGGATCTATCCCGTCAAATCCTGTGCGGGCATTGCCGTGCAGCAGGCCAGACTCTCGCGCCACGGCCTGCAATGGGACCGGCACTGGATGGTGGTGGATGTCGCCGGCGATTTTCTGACCCAGCGCAGCCATCCGCGCATGGCGCTGATCCGGCCCGAGCTCACGGACCGGCATCTGCGGCTGCATTTCCCGGGACAGGACAGTCTGGAGATCCCGCTGCAGGCGCAGGGCGCTCTATGCCCGGCCCGCGTCTGGAAGGACAGGGTTCAGGCCTGGGACCTGGGCGCCTGGGCCGAACCAGCCCGCCAATGGCTGAGCCGGGCGCTGGAGACCGACTGCCGCCTGGTGCGCTTTGACCCGAATCGGCCGCGCCAGGCCAGCGAGCGCTGGGCGGCCGGGGACGAGGCGCCCGTGCACTTTGCCGATGGCTACCCGCTGCTGGTGCTCAGCCAGTCGGCCGTGGCCGAGCTCAACCGGCGCCTGGCGCTGTCGGGTGATGCGGCCGTGGATGCGCGGCGCTTTCGCCCGAATATCGTGATTGCCGGGCTGGAAGCCCATGACGAGGACCGCGTGGAGACGCTCGATATGCTGGATCTGCCGGGCCTGAGCCTGCGCCCCTGCAAGCCCTGCACGCGCTGCCCGATTCCCGATATCGATCCCGACACGGCCGTGCCCGGCAGCGCCGTGGGCCGCGAAATCCGCGGCTACCGCCAGGATGCGCGCGTGGACGGTGCTATCACCTTTGGCATGAATGCCTTGGTGCTGGGCCTGCCCGAGGCCGCCGATGCCGAGGTGCTGCTGCAGTGCGGCCAGCGTCTGGGCGGCAATCTGAGCTTCGACTGAGCCGCGGCGCCGGCAATCTGCCGCGCGGGAGCAGAGATTTGCCGATCATTACAATCGGCATGTTTTCAGTGGCCCAAACTCCGTTCCAACGCAGAGCCTGCGGGCCGCCTCTTCAAAAGAACCGGATTCGCGTCAATGCGGATCGGGCACTTCCGCCACCCGGGTGTGGTGCTCGATAGTGCATTGATATCAAAGGAAATTCCATGAGCCTCAAATGCGGCATCGTGGGCCTGCCCAACGTGGGCAAGTCCACTCTTTTCAACGCGCTGACCAAGGCCGGCATTGCCGCCGAGAACTACCCCTTCTGCACCATCGAGCCCAATACCGGCGTGGTGGAAGTGCCCGATCCGCGTCTGGACCAGCTGGCCAAGATCATCAGCCCCGAGCGCATCGTGCCGGCGATCGTGGAATTCGTGGACATCGCGGGCCTGGTGGCCGGCGCTTCCAAGGGCGAAGGCCTGGGCAACCAGTTCCTGGCCCATATCCGCGAGACCGATGCCATCGTCAACGTGGTGCGCTGCTTCGAAGACCCCAATGTGATCCACGTGGCCGGCAAGGTGGACCCGATCGCCGACATCGAGGTCATCCAGACCGAGCTGTGCCTGGCCGACATGGCCACGGTGGAAAAGGCGCTGAACCGCTACAGCAAGGCCGCCAAGTCGGGCAATGACAAGGAAGCCGCCAAGCTGGTGTCGCTGCTGACCCCGATCCAGGCTGCGCTCAACGAAGGCAAGCCCGCGCGCACCATTCCCGTGTCCAAGGAAGACGCGCCCCTGCTCAAGCAGTTCTGCCTGATCACGGCCAAGCCCGCCATGTTCGTGGGCAATGTGGCCGAGGACGGCTTCGAGAACAATCCGCTGCTGGACCGCCTCAAGGAATATGCGGCCGCCCAGGGTGCGCCCGTGGTGGCCATCTGCGCCAAGATCGAAGCCGAAATGGCCGAGATGAGCGACGAGGACCGCGACATGTTCCTGGAGGAAATGGGCCTCGAGGAGCCAGGCCTGAACCGCCTGATCCGCGCGGGCTTTAGCCTGCTGGGCCTGCAGACCTATTTCACGGCCGGCGTGAAGGAAGTGCGCGCCTGGACCATCCGCGTGGGCGACACCGCGCCCCAGGCCGCCGGCGTGATCCACGGCGACTTCGAGCGCGGCTTCATCCGTGCCCAGACGATTGCTTTCGATGACTTCATCGCCTTCAAGGGCGAGCAGGGTGCCAAGGACGCCGGCAAGATGCGCGCCGAAGGCAAGGAATACGTCGTCAAGGACGGCGATGTGCTGAACTTCCTGTTCAACGTCTGATTTCCTGCGGGCGCCAGCCTGCGCAGAGATGAAAAGGGCCTTGCGCATGCAAGGCCCTTTTTGCTGGCGGCAGCTTAGCGGGCTGAGATCATGAAGCCGTCAAAGAAGGCTGCGAGTTCGGCATATGCGTTCAGCGGCAGCACCTGGGCGACATACTGGTCGGGGCGCACCACGACCAGGGCACCCGCGGCCCGGTCTATGCCGCGCAGCGCGAAGATGTCGCTGCCGCTCTTGTAGTCGGGCGCGAACACTTTTTCCATGTCGTGCAGCCGGTACTTGCCGCGTTGGGGACGCAGAATGCCGGGCAGCTTATCGAGCGCAATGCCGTCGTGGCGGTCCTGGAAGATGGCGCGCAGGTCGAACACCGAGTCCTGATCCTGGCCGGCGGGCGTGTATCTGAGCACTGGCGACAGCGGAGACTCGGCCAGGAAGCGGCACAGTCCCAGCACGCCGCCCTGCTCATCCTGCAGGTCGTTGGCGCCCGCAAAAGCGTAGAGGCGCCAGCGGCCGTCGGCCTGGGCCACATGGCCCAGATGCATGGGCCTGGCGTCGCAGACGCGCAGCACGGGAGCTGAATGCATGCGCATGCCCACGGGGTAGCCGGCAGCCAGCTGCTGGTGGCCGGCCTCGCCGCTGATCAGCGAAGCCTTGTACCTGGTTCCCAGGCCCGCGGTGAAGCGGCCGTGCTGCTCGAAGTACTGCTGGAACACCTTGGGGTCCACGCCGCCGCGGTCGCTGAACATGGTGGCCCATTCGCGGTCGAAGTCGATCAGCTCCTGGGCCACGACCTGGCGCTCGGCGGAATAGCTGTGCAGCAACTCGGGCTTGCAGGCCTGGCGCAGCACGGAAGCCAGCTTCCAGCCGAGGTTGAACGTGTCCTGCATGGAGAAGTTCATGCCCTGGCCGGCCTTGGGGCTGTGCGTGTGGCAGGCATCGCCGGCGATGAAGACGCGCGGGTGCTCGTCGAGGCTGTCCGTGTTGTCGTACTTGTGGCAGATGCGCTGGCCGATCTCGTAGACCGACCACCAGGCGACCTCCTTGACGTCCAGGGTGTAAGGGTGCAGCACCTGCTGCGCGGCCTCGATCAGCTGTTCGGCGGAGATGCCGCGCTGGGCCACGCGCTCGTCGCTGCCGAGCTTGTCCATCTCCACATACAACCGGGTCAGGTAGCCGCCTTCGCGCGGGATGATGAGGATATTGCCCTTGTCCGACTGGATGGCGACCTTGTGGCGGATATCGGGGAAGTCGGTGACGGCCAGCACGTCCATCACGCCCCATGCATGGTTGGCCGAGTCGCCCACGAGCTGGCGGCCCA
>JAFAIY010000557.1 GCA_019236485.1 Comamonas sp.
GTGGCCGTGCAGCGGGGCGAGCAAGCCATCGAGCCGCTCGCCCCGGACGCGGTTGCGGGCGAGGACATCGTCGCGCTCGAACAGGTCCAGCGTGGCGAGCGCCGCGCGGCAGGCGAGCGGGTTGCCGGTGTACGAATGCGAATGGAGGAAGCCGCGCGCGACCTCGTCGTCGTAGAACGCGTCGTAGACCGCATCGGTCGTGAGCACGGCGGCCAGCGGCAGCGTGCCGCCGGTCAGGCCTTTGGACAGGCAGATGAAGTCCGGCGTGATGCCTGCCTGCTGATGGGCAAACAGGCTACCCGTGCGGCCAAAGCCCACGGCGATTTCGTCCACCACCAGATGTACCTCGAAGCGGTCGCAGAGCGCGCGGGCCAGGCGCAGGTATTCGGCGTCGTGCATGGCCATGCCGGCCGCGCATTGCACCAGCGGCTCCAGGATCAGCGCGGCCGTCTCGGCGTGGTGGGCCTGCAGCCAGGCCTCCAGGCCCTCCGCCGCGCGGCGCGCCACGTCGGCCGCGGTTTCGCCGGGCCGGGCCTGGCGTGCATCGGGGCTGGGCACGGTGGCCGACAGGCGCAGCAGCGGGCCATAGGCATCGCGGAACAGCGCGATATCGGTGACCGACAGCGCGCCCACGGTCTCGCCGTGGTAGCCGCCGGCCAGGCCCACAAAGCGGTGCTTGGCAGGACGCCCCTGGTTGCGCCAGTAGTGCGCGCTCATCTTCAGCGCGATCTCGGTGGCCGAAGCGCCGTCGCTGCCGTAGAACGCGTGGCCCAGGCCCGTAAGCTCGGCCAGGCGCTCGGACAGCTCCACCACGGGTGCGTGGGTGAAGCCGGCCAGCATCACATGGTCGAGTCGCTGCATCTGCTCGGCCAGTGCGGCGCGGATATGCGGGTGAGAGTGGCCGAACAGATTCACCCACCAGGAGCTGATGCCGTCCAGATAGCGGCGGCCCTCGGTGTCCACCAGCCAGGGGCCGCTGGCGTGGTCAATCGCAATCGGCGGCGCGGCTTCGTGCCGCTTCATCTGGGTGCAGGGGTGCCACACATGCTGCATGCTGCGGCGGGCAAGACAGTTGTCCATCAAAAACTCCTGAAAGCGTGATCGCCAGCCCCTCAAACGTCGCTCTTCAAAAAGCAGGCGCAACAGGACCTGGCCCCATGCAAAGTGCAAAGCCACGCAATCCAAAAAGATGAAGCCCCGGCGCGAATGCCGGGGAAGGTTCGGGCGCTGGTCCGCGTCAGCGGGATTTAGCCGGCCACAGAAGTCTGCAGCCCGCGCAGGCCCAGCTTGCGCATCAGCGTGGTGTCGGCTTCCACATCGGGGTTGCCGGTGACCAGCAGCTTGTCGCCATAGAAGATGGAGTTGGCGCCGGCCATGAAGCACAGGGTCTGCACGGCCTCGCCCAGTTGCTGGCGGCCGGCCGACAGGCGCACGCGCGCCTTGGGCATGGTGATGCGGGCCACGGCGATCACGCGCACGAAATCCAGCGGGTCCACGGGTTCGCTGTCGGCCAGCGGCGTGCCGGGCACGCGCACCAGGCTGTTGATGGGCACGGATTCGGGATAGGGCTCCATATTGGCCAGTTGGGCGATCAGGCCCGCGCGGTGCACGGGAGCCTCGCCCATGCCGATGATGCCGCCGCAGCAGACGCTGATGCCGGCGCTGCGCACCGCGGCCAGCGTGTCCAGCCGGTCCTGGTACTGGCGGGTGCTGACCACGTCCTGGTAGTACTCGGGCGCGGTATCCAGATTGTGGTTGTAGTAATCGAGGCCGGCTTCGCGCAGCGACTGGGCCTGGTGCGGCTGCAACATGCCCAGCGTGGCGCAGGTCTGCAGGCCCAGGCCTTTGACGGCGCCTATCAGCTCGTTCATCTTCTCGATGTCGCGGTCTTTGGGCGCGCGCCAGGCCGCGCCCATGCAGAAACGCGTGGCGCCCGCATCCTGGGCGGCCTTGGCCGCGCGGGTGACCTCTTCCACGCTCATCAGCTTCTCGGCCTTCACCCCGGTCTCGAAATCGGCCGACTGCGGGCAGTAACCGCAGTTCTCGGGGCAGCCGCCGGTCTTGACGGACAGCAGCGTGGCCAGCTCGATCTCGCCCGCGGGCCAGTGCTCGCGGTGCACGCTCTGGGCGCGGTGCAGCAGATCCAGGAATGGCAGATCCAGCAAGGCTTGCACGGCCTCCACGGGCCAGCGCTGCGCTTCAACTGCTGCGGCAGGCTTGGCGGGCGCATGCCAATGCATGGCCTGGCTGCTGCAGCCGGCGTCGACGGAGCGGTCTTGGGACTCGGTATGGGACATGACGGTCTCTCCTCAATCGGGGGAATGCCGCGCATTTTGGGCAAAAAAATCAGGGATTTACAGAGCGGATATGCAAATAGTTGGCTTGCCCGAAGTTGCCAAATGAAGCGCTATTTTTGGCGGCAATTTCAAAGAAGTTACCGGGTTTTCAAAACCTGTTGAATGCAGCCGCGGCTAACTCCGGCCAAACCCACGCCATATGCAGACATTTCGAAGCATTGCCATCCTCGATCTCCAAAAAATTAGGCGTCGAAGACAGGAGATGGACGCATGAAATCCTTGATTCCGAGGCTTTTGGGCGGCGAAGGCGCTTGCAGCGGGCGAAAATAGTTGACCGCGGCCGGTCTCTGCACCCGAATTGGCCGATTTAATCCCGTCGAATTCCTTGGGGTATTGGGCGCGGGCACAAAAAAGCCGCAGCGCCATGCGGCCGCTGCGGCTTTTTAGGCCGCCCCGCCTAGAACGCGTGGGCCAGTCCCACGCCGAACGAAGTCCCCGAATCCGCGCCATGGGCATAGCTCTTGCGGCCCAGGCTCGCATACAGGGTGCTGCGCTTGGACAGCGCATAGTCTGCGCCCACGGAGTAGAAATGATTGCTCTGCTGCTGCAGGCGCTGGCGGCCGTAGCCGACCTTGAAGGTGGTGGGCCCCATCTGGTAGCTGGCCCCCAGCGTCACGGCCCTGGCCGAGAGCGCGCTCTCGGCCACCCGGGTGTAATCCCAGGCCGCCATGAGCGCCGCCGCGCCAAAGCGGTATTTGGCGGCCGCAAACGTGTCCTTGTCGCCGCTGCCGTTGCGCTCGAAGGCCAGCATGCCGCTCAGGCTCTCGGAGTCATAGTTGAGCGAAGCCGAATAGCCGCGCCCTTCGCGGCGCGGACTGCCCGGCGCCTGGCTGCGCTCTGGCGCTGCGCTCAGATGCAACGCAAAGCCGGCCACGGAAGGCGAGTCATAGAAGATGCCGTTGGCCATGCGCCCGTATTCGGCCGCGCCGTTGTTGCTGTAGCGGTCCGTGGGCGTGAGCGCGTGCCACTGGTACCAGGCCGGCGAGGCAATGCGGTTGAAGTTGGCCCACGGGTCGAACTTCCAGTCCTGCGACCACATGGCCGACAGGGCCCGGCCCAGGCGCAGATGGCCGAAGCTCCCCTGCAGACCCACGGTGGATTCGTCGTGCCAGAAGGGCTTGGAGCCCTGGTCTTCCATCAGGCCGGTATCCACATCGAAACGGGCGCTGAGGCGGAACGTGGCCTGGAGGCCGCCGCCCAGGTCTTCCCGGCCCGCAATAGCCAGGTTGCTGCGTTGAATGGTGCCAAGACGGGCCGTGCCGTCAAAGCCTCTATAGATGCCGCCATCCAGCAGGCCGCCGATCTCGACCTTGGATTGGGCCGCGGCGGGTACGGCCGCAGACAGAAGTGTGAAACATGTGGAACAAGCAAAGCCAATACGCCAGCGCATGCCGGTAGTTCTCCTTGAATTGTGAAGTCGCACCAGCACCAGACCGGGATGAGCGGGGCTGGAGACTGGAGAGGTCGTGGACCTGCGGGAGGATGAGGACAGGCAGCCGGGCTGGGCCCGCTGCGTCGAAGACGGCCGGAATGCTTGCTGGCAGCGTGGCTGCCCATTCCGGCCTGAAAGCCGCCTGCGCAAAAAACAGGCAACTGCGGGCATTATGAAATGCCAGGCCGGACCCGGTCCAGCCCCGCGTCAGCTTGGTTCAGCCGCTGCGCGCCACGCCGGTGGCGGCCCAGATGCGGTTCATCTCGCTGCAGAACGGCTGGGCGCAGGGCGCCAGCCCCTGGTACTGGCAGCCCTCGGTGGCGCACAGATGCGAGCGGTGCTCGCCGCCGCGGCGCGGCAGAGGCAGGGCATTGGCGGCCTGAGCGGCCGCCATCAGCAGCCAGGGATCGCTCTTGTTCTGCAGCAGCTGCTGCACCTCCTGCGCCAGCGCCGGTGCGGGCGCGAACAGCGGCAGGCCGGCACTGCCGGGCGCCACGGTCGCGGCGGCAGGCGCTGCCCCCAAGGGGGCGGACTGGAATTCCAGCCACAGTAACGCGCTGGTGCGCGCGGCGGCCGGGCTGCCCTGGGGCTGCAAGACCAGGGCGACGGGGCCTGAGGCCGGCAGCGGCGTGCTGTCGGGCCAGGTCAGGCGCAGGGCCGGAACCTGAGGCGAGCCGCCCGCAGGCACTGCGGCCCCCATGGACTGGGCCCAGGCCACGGGCACCTGCAAGCTCAGGGAGAAACCGCGCTCGCCCTGGGGCGTGAGCAGCGTGCCCTGCTGTACCCACCAGTTCTGCAGCGGCGGCATGGCGGGCGCGGCGCTGGCCGTGGGTGAGGATGAAGCGGCTGCTGGGGCGGCGGCCTGCAGCGCGGCCGCCAGCATGGGCGACAGCGCTGCAGCGGTACGCAGCGCCGAGGCCTGGGCAACATTGCCGGGCTGGGAGCCCTGTTGCACCACGGCCTGGGCCAGTGCCTGTATCAGTGCGGCGGAACCCGGCTGGGCCGCCAGCATCTGCAGCGGCTGGCCCTGCACGCCGATCTGCAGCAGCAGGTTTTGCAGCCATTGCTGCAGCGGGGCCGAGACGCCTTGCGCGGGCCAGGCCGGAGCCAGGGGCTGGCCTGCCGTCTGGGCCTGTACCTGCAGGGCGAGCTGGGCGATCAGTTGTTCGAAGGCCTGCAGCCGCAGCTCCTGCAGCGCCTGGGCCGACCATTGGACGCTGGTGGCCGGTGGCATGGCAGCGGAGGTGGGGACCGCCGCAGGTACTGCAGCGGCAGCGGCCGCTGTCGGCGGAACCATGCCGGCCACGGCGGGCTGGGCCGGATCGCGCACATTCCCCAATCCGGCTGGCAGTGCTGTCGCGGGAGGAATGGGGCTGCTCATATCGAAATCAGGAGCTGCTTACGCTAGTCCTGCCTAGGTTTGAGGCTGATTCGACCTGAAATTCAGGCCGTGGCCGGGTAGAACAGCCGGCGCGTCTGCGTGGCCTGCACGGCCTTGGCGATCGCGCCTATATGGTCGGGTGTGGTGCCGCAGCAGCCGCCCACGATATTGACCAGGCCTTCGGCCGCGAACTCGTGCACCAGGCGGCTGGTGATCTCGGGCGTTTCGTCGAAGCCGGTGTCGCTCATGGGGTTGGGCAGGCCGGCATTGGGATAGCAGCTGATGAAGGTGTCGGGCGCTGCCTTGGCCAGCTCCTGCACATAGGGGCGCATCAGGGTCGCGCCCAGAGCGCAGTTCAGGCCTATGGACAGCGGATTCGCATGGCGCACGCTATGCCAGAAGGCCGTCACCGTCTGACCCGAGAGAATGCGGCCCGAGGCATCGGTCACCGTGCCGCTAATCATGATGGGCAGAGTCTCGCCGGTCTGCTCGAAGGCCTCGTCGACCGCAAACAGCGCGGCCTTGGCATTGAGCGTGTCGAAGATGGTCTCGACCAGGATCACGTCGGCCCCGCCTTCTATCAGCGCCAGGGTCTGCTCCAGATAGGCGGCGCGCAGCTGCTCGAAAGTGATGTTGCGCGCGCCCGGGTCGTTCACATCGGGGCTGATGGAGGCCGTCTTGGGCGTCGGGCCCAGGGCGCCGGCCACATAGCGCGGATGGTCGGGCGTGCTGTACTTGTCGCAGGCGGCGCGCGCCAGCTGGGCACTCTTGAGGTTCATCTCATAGGCCAGCTCGGCCATGTGATAGTCCTCCTGCGCAATCGTGGTCGCGCCGAAGGTATTGGTCTCGATCAGATCGGCGCCCGCGGCCAGATACTTTTCGTGGATGTCGCGGATCACGTCGGGACGGGTCAGCGACAGCAGCTCGTTATTGCCCTTCACGTCATACGCGAAGTCCTTGAAACGCTCGCCCGCACTGCCCGGGCCGCTATAGCCTTCGCCGCGGTACTGGGCTTCGCCCAGCTTGAAGCGCTGGATCATGGTGCCCATGGCGCCGTCGAGGATCACAAGGCGCTTGGCAAGAGTGGCGGGCAGTTCTTTGGCGCGGGTATAGGCGGGAAGGGTATGCGGCTGGCTCATAGCCCGTCATTGTAGGAAAGTCGGGCCGGCCCGGGCCCCAGGCTTTGGCTAATCCGGCCATGCCCAAGGTGATCGGCGC
>JAFAIY010000600.1 GCA_019236485.1 Comamonas sp.
CATGCTGGCCACCAGCGGCATGCGCCATCTGGCACCCTTTGCCCAGCAGGCCATCAACGACAACTACATCCGCCCCAGCAAGCGCGTGTTCGACAACAGCAAGGTGTCGGATCACTTCGCCATCATTCCGACCACGCAGGCCCCTTCCGGCCTATCGGAAGCCGAACAGAAGCTGTACGACCTGGTCGTGCGCCGCTTCATGGCCGTGTTCTTCCCCAGCGCCGAATACCAGGTCACCACGCGCATCAGCAAGGTGGAGCAGCACAGCTTCAAGACCGAGGGCAAGGTGCTGGTCAAGCCGGGCTGGCTGGCCATCTACGGCAAGGAAGCCGCCAACGAGGTGGAGGACGCCAAGGAAGGCGACAAGGGCCAGCCCCTGGTGGCCGTGCAGCCCGGCGAGCAGCCGCGCACCCACCATGCCGATGTCAAGGGCCTCAAGACCAAGCCGCCGGCACGCTACTCGGAAGCCACGCTGCTGGGGGCCATGGAAAGCGCCGGCAAGCAGATCGACGACGACGAGCTGCGCGAGGCCATGCAGGAAAAAGGCCTGGGCACGCCAGCCACGCGTGCGGCCATCATCGAAGGCCTGCTGACGGAAAAATACATGCTGCGCGAAGGCCGCGAACTGATCCCCACGGCCAAGGCCTTCCAGCTGATGACGCTGCTGCGCGGCCTGGAAGTCGAGGAGCTGTGCCGTGCCGACCTGACCGGCGAATGGGAATTCAAGCTGTCGCAGATGGAAAAGGGCCAGCTCTCGCGCGAAGCCTTCATGCAGCAGATCCAGGCCATGACCGAAAAGCTGGTCAAGAAGGCCAAGGAATACGACCGCGACACCATTCCCGGCGACTACGCGACGCTGGCCACGCCCTGTCCCAACTGCGGCGGCGTGGTCAGGGAGAACTACCGCCGCTACGCCTGCACGGGTGCGAATGGCGCCAGCGAAGGCTGCGGCTTCTCTTTCACCAAATCCCCTGCCGGTCGCACCTTCGAGACCGCCGAGGCCGAACAGCTGCTGCGCGAACGCCGCATCGGCCCGCTGGAGGGCTTCCGCTCCAAGGCCGGATGGCCCTTTGTGGCCGAGGTGGCTATCGTGCACGACGAGGAGGCCGGCAACTACAAGCTGGAATTCGACTTCGGCGACGACAAGGACTCCGAGGACACAGGCGAGATCGTGGACTTCAGCGCCCAGCAGTCTTTGGGCAACTGCCCCAAGTGCGGCGCGCCGGTGTTCGAGCATGGCGCCAACTACGTCTGCTCCAAGGCCGTGCCCACGCAGCAGCAGCCCACGCCCAGCTGCGATTTCAAGAGCGGCCAGATCATTCTGCAGCAGCCCATAGAGCGCGAGCAGATGAGCAAGCTGCTGCAGACCGGCAAGACCGATCTGCTGGAGAAGTTCGTCTCCAACCGCACGCGCCGCAACTTCAAGGCCTTCCTGGTCTGGGATGGCGCCGCGGGTACGGTCAACTTTGAGTTCGAGCAGCGCGACGGCAAATACCCTGCGCGCAAGACCACCGGCGCAGCAGCTGCCAAAACAACCAGGGCCGCCGCCGTCAAAAAGCCGCGCACCGTCAGCGCCACGCTCCAGCCCAGCGCCGATCTGGCTGCAGTGATCGGCAATGAGCCCACCTCGCGCCCTGACGTGATCAAAAAGCTCTGGGACTACATCAAGACCAACGGTCTGCAGGATGCCAAGGACAAGCGCGTCATCAATGCCGATGCCAAGCTCAAGCCTGTGTTCGGCAAGGATCAAGTCAATATGTTCGAGCTGGCCGGCATCGTGGGCAAGCATGTGAGCTGAGTCCGGCGACGCCTCACCAAGCCTCCGCTTGCAAGCCAAGCCGGAGGCTTTTTTTATCGCGGCGCCGGACCGGGTAACACCCATGACATGGCCCGGCTGCGGCAATCCGCTATAAGCATGTTATGCACACTCAGAACGACCTGCCTGCGGCCGCCGCGCCGGCCCCGCACCACAGCCGCCCCATAGCGCTTTCGGGCGCTTCGAATTTTCGCGATCTGGGTGGCTACAAGGGCCTGGACGGGCGCAGCCTGCAGTGGCGCAAACTGTACCGCTCCGCCCACCTGGCCCATCTGACGGCGGAGGATCTGGCCCGGCTGCGCGCCCTGGGCGTCACGCGCAGCGCGGATTTTC
>JAFAIY010000070.1 GCA_019236485.1 Comamonas sp.
ATACCTGGGCCAGGCGCCAGCTCTGGCTGTGCATGGCCAAAAACAGCGCCCTGTCCGGCCCCGCGGGCAAATTGCTGGCCCATCTGCACAGTGAATCCGCCGGCCGGCCCTAGCCGCCGGCACTGACCTCAGAAGCTTTCCCAGTCGCCCGCATCGTCGCGCGGGGCTGCAGGAGCGGACAGGGGCGCCGCGGCGGCCGAAGCCAGCGCGGGCGGGCGCTTTGGCATGGCGGCCGCCGGCCTGGCCGTTGCGGGCCTGGCCGTTGCGGGCCTGGCGGTCTGCTGGGGCACAGCGGCCGGACGGGTACGCGGCGCGGGCTGGCTCTGGGGCCGGCTCTGCATGCCGGCCGCACCCGAAACCTTGAAGCGCGCCACGGCCTCCTGCAGGCGGCGGGTCTGCGCCTCCTGCGAGCCCGCGGCGGCCGCAGCCTCCTCGACCAGGGCCGCGTTCTGCTGGGTGTTCTTGTCCATCTGGGACACGGCCTGGTTGACCTGGGCAATGCCCGAGGCCTGCTCCTGGGACGCGGCCGAGATCTCGCCCATGATGTCGGTCACGCGGCGCACCGAGGCCAGGATCTGCTGCACCAGCTCGCCGGCCTGCTCGGCCTGCTTGGAGCCCAGATCCACCTTGGTCACCGAGTCCTCGATCAGGCTCTTGATCTCCTTGGCCGCCGTGGCCGAGCGCTGGGCCAGGGCCCGCACCTCGGAAGCCACCACGGCAAAGCCCTTGCCCTGCTCGCCGGCGCGCGCCGCCTCCACGGCGGCGTTGAGCGCCAGGATATTGGTCTGGAAGGCAATGCTGTCGATGACGGTGACGATCTCCGCCATGCGCCGGGAGCCGTCGGCCAGCGCGCGTATGGTGGCCACGGCTTCGGTGCCGGCCTGGCCGCCGCGCTCGGCCACCTCCAGGCTGCTGGCCGCCAGCTGATTGGCCTGGCGCGCGTTGTCGGCGTTCTGGCGCACGGTGGAGGAAAGCTGCTCCATGCTGGCCGCGGTCTGCTGCAGGGCCGAGGCCTGCTGCTCGGTGCGACCGCTCAGATTGGTATTGCCCAGCGCGATCTCCTGGGCCGCGACGCCGATCTCGCCCACGCCCTGGCGCACTTCGATCACCATGTCGCCGAGGCTGTCCTGCATGCTTTGCAGCGAGGCCATGAGCCGGCCGATCTCATGCCGGGCCTGTGGAATGCGACCCGTGAGGTCGCCCCTGGCCACGGTCTCCAGCACGCTATTGGCTTCGTCCAGCGGGCGCAGCACCTGGCTGCGGATGAACAGCCAGCATCCCACGGCCAGCACCAGGCCCAAACCCAGCAGCACCGCATTGCCCAGCATGGCCTGGGAGGCCGAGGCCTGGGCCTGGGCAATCAGGCTTTGCGAGCGCTGGTTGGACGCCTCGAGATAGGCGCGGGTGGCGGCCTCCAGCCCCTGCAGGGCAGTGCGGCGCTCGGCGCGCATGGCCGTGCCGTAATACGCCTCCTCATTGCCGCTGCGCAAGGCCTGGGCGCTGCGCTGCGCCATGTCCTTGTAGACCTGGAAGGCCTTGACCACGGCGCGGGCCCGCTCCTGCTCGTCAGGCAGGGCCTTGGCCTCGGCCTCGGCCAGCAAGACCTGAGCCTGCTTGTCGGCATTGACCAGGGCTTTTTCGGCATCGCCGACGGCTTCCTGCAGCCCGGCCTGGTCGCCACGCAGCAGCTCGCGGTAGCCCGTGGAGAACTCAAGCCGGTTTTCCACAATGTGGATCTGCATCTGCTTGATGGCCAGCAGCCGCCCGTGGAAGAAATCGTACTGTGCCTGCGTGCCCGTTGCGCCCTTGATGGCGCTTTGCAGGCCCTCGCCGGCGGCCACGGCCAGCGCCAGCAGCATCAGGACCAGCACCAGGATCAGCCCTCTGCGGATACTCAGATATCGGAACATCAAAAACTCCCTTGTAGACCACGGCCTGTGCCCGCACCCAAGCACGGCAGACCATGGCAGCAGCCAGATTTTGCGTAGCCCCCAACCCGCGCATCGCCCGAAAAACAGGGCTTAGCCCGCCCAGCCCGGACGATAGCGAGAGCCTAGACCAGCCCCCCACGCAACGCAATGGCAAACGGTTTGCGGGACAATACGCGCCATCATGACCCTCAAAGCCCCCGAACTGCTGCTGCCTGCCGGCTCGCTAGACAAGATGCGCGCCGCCTACGACTTCGGTGCCGACGCCATCTACGCCGGCCAGCCGCGCTACAGCCTGCGCGCGCGCAACAACGAATTCCGCCTGGAGCAGATCGGCCAGGGCATTGCCGAGGCCCATGCGCGCGGCAAGAAGTTCTTCCTGACCAGCAATCTGATTGCGCACAACGACAAGGTCCGCACCTATCTGCGCGACATCGAGCCCATCATCGCCATGAAGCCCGACGCCATGATCATGGCCGACCCCGGGCTCATCATGATGGTCAAGGAAAAGTGGCCCGAGCAGGAAATTCATCTGTCCGTGCAGGCCAACACCACCAATCACGCCACCGTGAAGTTCTGGCAGAAGATGGGCGTCTCGCGCATCATCCTGTCGCGCGAGCTGAGCCTGGACGAGATCGAGAAGATCCGCCAGGAATGCCCCGATATGGAGCTGGAAGTGTTTGTGCACGGCGCGCTGTGCATCGCCTACTCGGGTCGCTGCCTGCTGTCGGGCTACTTCAACCGCCGCGACCCCAATCAGGGCACTTGCACCAACGCCTGCCGCTGGGATTACAAGACCCATGACGCGGCCGTGGACCCCAACACCGGCGAGGCGCTGGGCCAGACCATGGAAAACGGCTTCAACTTCGAAGAAGCCAAGAACGATCTGGACAACCAGTTCACCAGCACCTGCGGCGACCAGCAGCGCCACCCCAAGGCCGATGCCATCTATCTGCTCGAGGAAAAAGGCCGCCCCGGCGAGATGATGCCCATCATGGAAGATGAGCATGGCACCTACATCATGAACTCCAAGGACCTGCGCGCCGTGGAGCATGTGGAGCGCCTGACCAGGATCGGCGTGGATTCGCTGAAGATCGAAGGCCGCACCAAGAGCCTGTACTACGTGGCCCGCACGGCCCAGGTCTACCGCCGCGCCATCGACGACGCCGTGGCCGGCCGCCCGTTCAACCCCGAACTGATCACCGAACTCGAAGGCCTGGCCAACCGCGGCTATACCGGCGGCCTGCTGGAGCGCCGTCCCGCCAACGACTACCAGAACTACGAAACCGGCCACAGCGTGCTGCAGCGCAGCCACTTTGTGGGCGAGGTGCGCGGCTGGGCCGACGGCCTGGCCGAGGTCGAGACCAAGAACCGCTTCCAGGTCGGCGATACGCTGGAGATCATCCATCCCCAGGGCAATCGCCAGGTCAAACTGGAGAAGATGTTCAACCTCGAAGGCCAGCCCGTGGAAGTTGCGCAAGGCAACCCCGTGCGCGTGCGCATTCCGCTGGAAGGCCCTGTGGACGGTGCGCTGATTTCGCGTCTGCTGTAAGCTCAACCGGCTTTGCTTTTCCAACGCCCCATACGCTGGGG
>JAFAIY010000388.1 GCA_019236485.1 Comamonas sp.
GCCCAGCAAGGCCAGCCATAGCGCCCTGGCTTGCGGCTGGCCGCGCCTGGCCTGCAGCTCGCGCCCCGCGCTTACCACCAGCGCGCGTATGGAGAGCTGGGTTTCGCGGTCGCCGGCGCATTGCGCGGCCTGCCAGAGCTGCCGGTAATGCCGCAGACCGTCGCCCAGTTCCGCGTTCAGCAGATGCCTGGCCGAGACGGCCATCAATGCCCGGGCCTCGGGCGAATGCTGAGCGCCGCTCATGCCTGCTCCCCGGCATCGCGCCCGCTGCCGCTCTCGCTCTGGCCAAATGCATACCAGTCCACATGGCGGGTACAGATCATGACCAGGGCCAGCACGGCAAACAGAGCCAGCGAGCCCACGACCAGGGCGGTCTGCTCCAGCTGCAGCAGCACATACAGCAGTCCGTACAGGGCTGCAATGGCGAGCGCAAACGGCAGGCCGCGCTTGATGCTGCCCAGGATATGGCTGGCGTAGAAGGCCAGCAGGGCCACGCAGGCGCCGGCGGCAATCGCATAGGAGGTGGCGAAGCCCAGGTGTTCGGACAGGCTGATCAGCAGCAGGAAGAAGCTGCACAGTGCCGAGCCCACCAGCAGGTACTGGACCGGGTGGACGCGCAACTTTTTCATGACTTCGAACAGGCCCACGGCCACAAAGGTCAGCACCACGAACAGGATGCCGTATTTGGTGGCCCGCTCGCTGAGCGAATAGACATTGACGGGATTGACGAACTCCGTGCTCATGGTTTCGAGGCAGGGTCCGCCGTCGTCCCTGGATCGGGCTGCAGAGATGGAATAGGTGTCGGCGCTGCTGTCATAGCCCGAGCTGCAAAGAGCCTGCTGGCGATGAAAGGCGGTGCTGGCCGAGGTGGCGAGCGAGGATAGCTCCCAGCTGGCCGTAAAGCCGCTGTGCGTGACTTCGCGACGGCCGGGTAGAAAGCTGCCGCCGAATGAGGGATGGGGCCAGTCTGCGGTCAGCGTGACCTTGTTTTCGCTGGCGATGGGCGTAAATGCCAGTTGCTCCGTGCCCAGCAGCTGCAGCTTGAGGTCTATGTTCAAGGCTGCGCCTTTCTTGAGCAGGCTGCTGTCGATGTCGGCCTGAATGCCTTTGCCGTAACGAGACAGCGATGTGCCGGAGTCGACGGTCAGATCCTGGCCATTGGCCTGCAGGGTGGCACTGCGAATGCCGCGTGGGTCGCTCAGGGCAAAGGCCAGAGAGACTTTCTGGCAGCGCACCACGGCATTGGGCTCGCTGGGCTTGGGCAGCTCCGCATATTGCGCGGCATTGGCAAAGCTGGCCGTGATCTGGTCATGCAGCACATAGGTGTTGATATGGTGCAGACCGCGCGAGCGCTCTTCCATGCTGGCGTTGGCGTCGTGCTTCAGCGTATCGGGCAGCAGCAGGCGCTGGAACTCGCGTGTGCTGTATTCCACTTTTTTGCCATTGCCGGTGCTGGTGGTTTCCGTGCAGCTCTGTACCAATGCCGGACCGATCAAGGTCTGTGATCCCGCGAGGCTGGAAACCACGCTTTGCACGGCGTGGTCGCGGTTGCGTATGCGGTCCCGGACCACATCCTGAATCATGGACAGGCCCGCCATGAGCAGGGCCAGAACGATCAGCAGCGAGACTGTCTTGAACAGCAGTCGGTTTTTCATGCGCTCTCCTGAGATTGAAGTTTCAGGAGGCAGTGTCTGCAGCGACTGTGTGGCTGAAATGAAGTCTGTGAAGCCGGTGTGAAGTCCTGCCGCAGATTGGCAGCCGCTTAACTTTCAGGAGCAAAGTCCAACATCACTGCAAGACCTGGCTGCAGATTGCGCATCGAAATGCGGCCGCTGTGCAGATGCATGATGCGGCTCACGATGGAGAGCCCGAGGCCGGTGCCGCTGCGCTCGCCGTTAGGTCTGGGGGTGGTGAAGAAGCGCTCGCCGAGCCGGGCCAACAGGGGCTCGGGCACGCCGGGGCCTTGATCGCTGACCGTGATGCGATGCGGGGTCAGTGTGATCTCGATGACCCGCTTTTCAGGCGAAAAATCCAGCGCGTTCTGCAGCAGATTGCTGATCGCGAGGATGACGAGATCTGACTCCCAGGGGCCGCTGCTGTCCTGGCCCTTGAGTTGCAGTTCTATGCTGCGCTGTTCGGCGCTGCTGCGCAGCGCCTGCATGGCCCGCTGTGCGCAGTCCATCAGGCTGCAGCGAAGGCCTTTGTCCAGATGCTGGCGCTGCTCAAGCCGGCTCAGCTGCAGGAGCTGATCGATCAGGTTCTGCAGGCGCAGGCTCTGGTCCACCACCTGCGCGGCAAACATCTGTCTGTCCTGCGGCGGCAGCTCTTCCTGCAGCAGCTCGCCGGCGCCGCGTATGGCCGCGACCGGGCTTTTGAGTTCATGGGTTAGGGCGCGCACATAGCCTTCGATATAGTCGCGCCCCTCGAGTCGTTTGCGCATCACGTCCATGGCCTGGGCCAGCTCGCCCAGCTCACCCGGCATGCTGGGCACGCCGGCGGGTTGCACGGCCTGGTCGGGATGGGCGGACTCATGGAGCGTGGGCGCCTGCACCTGCTGGGCATAGTTGCGCAGCCGGCGTACATGGCTCACAAACCACCAGGTCACGGCGCAGCCCACAGCGGCCGAGAGCAGCACGAAGAGCAGGCCGCCGCGCAGGATCTTGCGCTCCGCGTCGTCGACAATCTTCTGCACCGAGCGCGATGGCTTGGAGGCGGTCAGCACGCCGGCAATCCTGCCGTCCGCCAGAATGGGGGCGGAGACATACATCACGCTGCTCGCCTCGTCCTGCTGGACTTCGCGCGTGGTGCGCGCGCCATACTCTCCGCGTAGCGTCAGCGCGATGTCGCGCCAGCGCGAATAGTCCTGGCCCTCGTCCCGGCCCAGCGAGTCAAACAGCACCCGGCCCTGCGCATCGGTCACCGTGATGCGCATGTCCAGCGTGGTCTTGCGCGTGTCCCAGATCCAGGCCTGTACGGGCTTGTGCGTGAAGCCCGCGAGCCGGCTCGCGAAGCGCCCGTCTTTGCTCGCCAGCTCGCCATCGGCCAGGTCCGCGCCGGCCAGGGTGGCCAGCGCATAGGCGGTCTCGACCAGGGTGTCTTCCGTCACCTTGCGCACGCTGGGCTTGATCTCCACCATGAACACGCGCAGCACAAAGAAGGCGGCCAGCCCGTTGATCAGGAAGAAGGCGAAGAACAGCCGCAGGCCCAGGCGCATGGCGGCTATTCGGGCAGGCTCAGGCTGTAGCCCAGGCCGCGGTGGGTGGTGATGAGTTCCTGCCCCGGCAGCTGCTCGCGCAGCTTGGCGCGCAAGGTCTTGATATGCGTGTCCACGGTGCGGTCCGCGCTTTCGCTGTCCAGGCCCCAGACCTGTTCCAGCAGAAAGTCCCGGCTCAGTATGCGGCCCGTGCCGCGCATCAGGCATTGCAGCAGCTGGTATTCGCGACGCGTCAGATCCAGTGTTTGCGCATGCACCAGAGCGCGCTGGCCTTGCTCATCTATTTGCAGTGCAGGCGCAGGCCTGAGTTGGGCTTGGGGTTGAAACTGCCTGGAGCGGCGCAGCAGGGCGCGGGTGCGCGCCAGCAGCTCGCGCGGGCTGAAGGGTTTGCTTAGATAGTCATCGGCACCCAGCTCCAGGCCCAGCACCTTGTCCATTTCCTCGCCTCTTGCGCTGAGCACCAGCACCGGCGCTATCGAGCCCGCCGAGCGCAGCTCCCGGCACCAGTCCAGGCCGTTGCCGTCGGGAAGGCCTATGTCCAGCAGCAGGGCGTCATGGCCGCCCAGCGCCCATTGCCGGCGGGCGTCGGCAAGCAGCAGGCAGTGGGTGACGGCCATGCCTTCGCGCTCCAGCGCATAGCGTATGGTGCGGGCGATGGCGGGATCGTCTTCGAGCAGCAATAGCCGGGGCGCTGGGGGCGGGGCGCTGTACATGGCCGGATGCAAGTTCAGCGCGGCGCTTCGGGTGTTGGCGCAGGGCGCAGAAACTGCTCGGAGACCTGCAGAAAGCTGGCGCGAAAATCCAGCGCACGGTGGCGGCGCAGCGTGGGCCACTGCAGCTCGAAACTCTTGGCCAGGGCTTCGACCAGAAAGACCGAGCGGTGCTGCCCGCCCGTGCAGCCTATGCCTATAGTGACATAGCTGCGATGATCCCTGGCCAGCCGCGGCAGCCAG
>JAFAIY010000052.1 GCA_019236485.1 Comamonas sp.
GCATCCAGCTGGCGGTGGGTGGTCGAGGCCGGGTGGGTGGCCAGGGACTTGGCATCGCCGATGTTCACCAGGCGCGTGAACAGCTGCAGAGCATCCAGAAAGCGTGCACCGGCTTCGCGGCCGCCATCGCCCTTGAGGCTGAACGACAGAATGCCCGAGGCACGGCCGCCCGACTGCTTTTGCACGATGGCGTGATCGGGATGGTCCTTGAGCCCCGCGTAGCGCACCCATTCCACCTTGGGGTGGCTTTGCAGCGTCTCGGCAATCTTCTGGGTGTTGTCGCAGATGCGGTCCATGCGCAGGGCCAGGGTTTCGATGCCTTGCAGGATCTGGAAGGCGTTCTGCGGCGAGATGGCAGCGCCCATATTGCGCAGCGGCACCACGCGGGCGCGGCCTATGAAGGCGGCCTCGCCCAGGGCTTCGGTATAGACCACGCCGTGGTAGCTGACGTCGGGTTCGTTCAGGCGCTTGAAGCGCGCCTTGTGCTGGGCCCAGGGGAACTTGCCGCTGTCCACGATGGCTCCGCCCACACTGGTGCCGTGGCCGCCCAGGTACTTGGTCAGCGAATGCACGACGATGTCGGCGCCATGCTCGAAGGGGCGCAGCAGATAGGGCGAGGACACGGTGTTGTCCACGATCAGGGGCACGCCATGCTGGTGCGCGACATCGGCGAGTGCGCGGATGTCGGTCACATTGCCCAGCGGGTTGCCTATGGACTCGATGAAAACGGCCTTGGTCTTGGCGTCGATCAGTGGCGCAAAGCTGGCCGGATCGCGCGGGTCGGCAAAGCGCACCTCTATGCCCTGTTGCGGAAAAGTGTGGGCAAACAGGTTGTAGGTGCCGCCATAGAGCGTGCTGGCGCTGACGATGTTGTCGCCAGCCTCGGCCAGGGTCTGGATGGCGGCGGTGATGGCGGCCATGCCCGAGGCCAGGGCCAGCGCGCCGATTCCGCCCTCCAGTGCGGCGACGCGCTTTTCCAGCACGTCGGTGGTGGGGTTCATGATACGGGTGTAGATATTGCCCGCCACCTTGAGGTCGAACAGGTCGGCGCCATGCTGGGCGCTGTCGAAGGCATAGGCCACGGTCTGGTAGATGGGGACGGCCACGGCCTTGGTGGTGGGGTCGGGGGAGTAGCCAGCATGTACGGCGAGTGTCTCTATGCGCATTCGTGTCTCTCTTCGGGTTTGTGCGTTGTGGTGGAGAAGCGGGCCCCAGCGCCCGCCCCACTGCCATGCCTGAAGGCAGTGAAGCGCATTATGGGCTGGGCACCCAGGCCGGAGAACGACCGAATGGCTATGTGCTTATGCGGCAGCGGCGAAGGCCTTTGCGTGTGCCTGTCAAATCTTGTAGATACACTTTTCGCAGCGTCGAGCGCAGATATTTCCTACCTTCAGAGAGATTAGAGAGTCTTGCCGTTGAATCAGTCCGCAGATCCGTACTTCGCCTTGATAGCGCCCGCTTGCGTGATGCTGTTCGGGCTGACTCTGGCCGGGTGCTGGTGGGTGCAGCGTCGCCAGCCGGGCGCGCGGTTTCTGCTCTGGCTGGCCGCGGGTTATGTGGTGCCGGCCGTGGCGCTGGCCGCGCAAAGCCTGATGAGCAACGCCGAGCTGGCCAGGGCCGCGCTGTTCACGGGCGGCCTGTATCTGGGTGGGAGCTGGGCCCAGGCCCAGGGCATGGCATTGCGCCTGGGCAGCCGGGGCGTGAGTGTGGTCGCGGGCCTGCTGGTCGCGGCCGCCACGCTGGGCGCGCTGTATTACTACTCGCAGGTGCAGGAGGACCTCTGGGTGCGCGTCCAGTGCCTGACCGTGGGCACGGCCCTGCAGCAGCTGCTGGTGCTGGGCGCCATGCTCAAGGCGCAGCCGGCCCATGACTGGCTGGAGCGCTGGGTGCGCTGGACCTATGGGGTGAACGTGGGCTATGCCTTGCTGCGTCCTTTTGCGGTCTGGCTGCTGCCCGTGCAGGGTGTGCAGGAGCTCACGCGCTCGGGCTACTGGCTGCTGACGCTGGCCGTGGCCGTGCTGATAGGCATGTGGTTTGCGTTAGGCCTGCTGGCCTGTTCGGTGCGCGATGTGCTGGCGAGCCTGCGCGAGGAGCGCAACCGTGATCCCCTCACGCGCTTGCTCAATCGCCGTGCTTTCCTGGAGTCCTCGGCAGCTCTGCTCGCGGATCAGCGCCAGGCACCCTGGATGCTGGTGGCCATGGATATCGACCATTTCAAGCAGATCAATGACCGCTGGGGGCATGGCGTGGGCGATCATGTGCTGCAGGAGCTGGCCCTGCTGCTGCCCAGGCAGGTGCGCGACCGGGATCTGGTTGCGCGCTATGGCGGAGAGGAGTTTGTGCTGCTGCTGTCCAGGGTTCAGCTGCCCGAGGCGAAGTCCGTGGTCGAGCGCATACGCGAAAGCCTTCACGACCATGATTTCCCGCTGCTGCCCGCGGGCGTGAAGGTCACGGCCAGCTTTGGCATTGCACCGCTGGCGGCCGCGCAGCAGCTGGATGCGGCCCTGGAGCTGGCCGATGCCCTGCTGTATGCGGCCAAGCGGGACGGCCGCGATTGCGTGCGCACCCCCGAGCGGCTTGATGAGCCGCAAGATGCCCCGGCCCTGAGCGGGATTTGAGAACGACAGCCTTTGGAATCCCCTCGCTCGTGCGGCCCATGGGCCTGGACGGCTTTCTCAGCGCTGGCCCGGCCTGGGCAAACGGGACGGTGCGGACGGCTTTGGCTGGCGCTCCTCCCAGTGCTGCAGCGCCGTCTGTATGACCGCGGGCGCATGGGCGTCGTTGGCCGCATAGCGGCATTGGGCCATGGTCAGCTGGGGGCTGGCCCAGTTGGAGGTGGTGGTGCGCTTGGATTTGCGAAAGTTCTGCCTGAGCACCAGCGCCACCGCGGCCCGCACGCCTATGGACGGGCCATAGCCCAGCTGTTTGAAGCGGCGGTCCAGGTCTTCCACGTTCACCAGCTCGGTGCCCAGCCGGCGCGGCAGGGACTGGCGGTCGTTGTCCAGGCCGAAGCCGACCTTGCAGATATGGGCGGCCCCCAGTATTTCGCGGGTCAGCTCCAGGGCCAGAGGGTGATGCAGCTGCAGCAGCCAGGCCTGCTGGGGGGTTGCCAGCTGCACCAGATGCGGGCCGCTGTCGTGCTGGCCCACGTTGAACAGCGGCTTGCTCTCGGTATCAAACCCCAGAAAGCGCGCGGCGGTCAGCGCGGCATAGGCCGCATCGAACTCGGCGGGGGCTTGGGGAATATGGATGGCTTGAACCGGCAGTTCGGCAAAAGGCGGGAGCAGGGCGCTGTCTTCCTTGCTCGGGGCTTTGAGTTTGGGCATGAGGGGATTACACACCATGGCCGCGGGCTTTATCCCCAACTCATGTGGACCTGCCTGTGGGTAAATGCCCGAAGAACTGCGCAAACCCGCATCCAGACTGGTTTTGCGGACGACGCCCGAAAAACAGGCAGCGATCGCTTTCTCAACGGCAACCTTGAAACAGCGGTGGCCGTTTCTCGACAAAAGCGGTGATGCCTTCGTCGCAGTCGGTCGATCGGGCGCAGCCCAGCATGGCCGAGCGCTCCGCGGCCAGATGCGCCTGGAGGGACTGTGCGTGGGCGGCATTGCAGAGGTGCTTGATGCTGGCCATGGAGCTGGCGGCGCCGGCGGCGAGCTCTTCGGCCAACGCCACGGCGGCCGCCTGCAGCGCCTGCGGCTCGTGCAGCTCGTCGAACAGGCCCAGGCGCAGACAGTCCTGGGCCGGCACCGGGCGGTTGCTCATCAGCAGATATTTGGCCCTGGCGGCGCCGGCGCGGCGCGCGAGATAGTAGGAGACGCCGAGGTCGGGGCTCAGTCCGAGCGCCGCATAGCCGCCGCGCAGAAACGCATTGTCGGCAGCCAGCACCAGGTCCGCGCACAGGGCCAGGCCTATGCCGCCGCCGCCCAGAGGGCCTTGAATAGCGCTGATGACGGGCACGGGCAGCGTGGCCAGGCTGTGCATGGCCGGGTGCAGCAGATCCAGAATCTGCGCGATCAAGGCCGGCAACTGCGCGCGGTTCTGCAAAAACTCGCCGACATCGCCGCCCACGCTGAACTGCTTGCCCCTGGCTGAAATCAATACCGCGCCTATGTCGGCGCTGCCGGCCCGGCGCACCGCCTGGACCAGGGCCTGGGCCATGGCCGAGCCTATGGCATTGCCGCGCTCGGGCTGGTTCAGCACGATATGGCCTACGCGATTGCGTATCTCCCAAAGAATGGCGGACGACATCAGACGGCCTTTCCCTCAAGGTTGGTATGAAAGAGCCCGGGCTCCAGGTATTGCGCGGCTCATGGCCCTCGCTTTACAGACGCTCGTACAGGGTCACGACGCAGGCGCCGCCCAGGCCCAGGTTGTGCTGCAAGCCCAGGCGGGCGCCTGCGACCTGGCGCTGGCCGGCCCGGCCCCGCAGTTGCTGGACCAGCTCCGTGCACTGGGCCAGGCCCGTGGCGCCCAGCGGGTGGCCCTTGGAGAGCAGGCCGCCCGAAGGGTTGGTGACGTAGCGGCCGCCATAGGTGTTGTCGCCGTCGCAGACAAATTTCTCGGCGCCGCCCACGGGGCACAGGCCCAGGGCCTCGTAGCTCAGCAGCTCGTTGTGGGCGAAGCAGTCGTGCAGCTCGACCACATCCACATCCTGGGGACCTATGCCGGCCTGCTCGTAGACCTGGTGAGCGGCGCTCTGTGCCATGCCGAAGCCCACGACCTCGCGCATATCGTGGGACTCGAAGGTCCTGGGGCTGTCGGTGGTCATGGCCTGGGCGCGGATGCGCACGCTGCGATCCAGGCCATGCCTGCGCGCATAGGTCTCGGAGACCACGACGGCGGCGGCGGCCCCGCAGGTGGGCGGGCAGGCCATCAGCCGGGTCATGACCCCGGGCCAGATGGCGGGCGAGGCCAGTACTTCCTCCTCGCTGACCTCGGTGCGGAACAAAGCCAGCGGGTTGCGCGCCGCATGGCGGCTGGCCTTGGCGCGGATCTTGGCAAAGGTCGAGAGCCGGGTTCCGTACTGATCCATATGCGCTTTGCCGGCGCCGCCGAAGTAACGCAGGGCCAGCGGGATCTCGCCGTGGCCGACGAGGGCGTCGGTCTCCGCGTCGAAGCGCTCGAAGGGGCTGGGCCTGTCGGTATAGACCGAGCCCAGGGCGCCGGGATTCATCTGCTCGAAGCCCAGGGCCAGCACGCAGTCGGCTGCGCCGCTGGCCACGGCCTGACGCGCGAGGAACAGCGCCGTCGAGCCCGTGGAGCAGTTGTTGTTGACATTGACGATGGGGATGCCGGACATGCCGACCTCATAGAGGGCGCGCTGCCCGGCCGTGGAGTCGGCATACACATAGCCCACATAGGCCTGCTGCACGGCCGCGTAGTCCAGCCCGGCATCGGCCAGGGCCAGGCCTGCGGCCTTGGCCCCCATGCGGAAATAGGGATCGCTCTGGCCTGGCTTGGTGAACGGAATCATCCCGACACCGGCAACCAAAACATCATGACTCATGACGACTCCTTGAACGCTGGGGCAATAGGGGCATCGTAGAAATTCCCGATGCGCAAGCCCATTGCCGAGGGCATTGTTCATATGTCAAAAGACCTCGACTTGGTTTCTATGAGCAGCTTTGCCGGCGTTCCCTTTACCGTCCCCATGGCCTTGGTGCGCGGCATCGCGGCCGGGGTGCGCCGCCGCGGGCTGGCCCCAGAGCTCTTGCTGCAGCGCGCCGGAATCGCGCCCGGGCTGCTGGAGCAGGAGGGCGCGCGCGTGAGCTCAGACCAGTACATCGCGCTGATGTGGCGGGTGCTGGAGGCGCTGGGAGACGAGGCCCTGGGCCAGTTCTCGCGCCCGCTCAAGCGCGGCAGCCTGGAGCTGATCGCGCGCCAGGCGCTGACCGAACACGGCATGGAAGGTGCGCTGCAGCGCATGTGCCAGGCCTTTGCGCTGCTGCAGGACGATGTGGAACTGGCCCTGGTGCGCGACGGCGCGCTGGCCGGCATCGTGCTGCAGCCCGTGGGCGGCGCGCGGCTGCCGAATTTTCTGCATGAATTTTCCCTGCGCGTGCTCTGGCGCCTGGCGGCCTGGCTGATGGGGGGCTCGCTCAAGGTGCTGCGCTTCGACTTCGCGTTCGAGCCGCCCGACTACGCCCAGGACTACGGCGACACCTTTCCGGCGCCGCTGTGCTTCGGCCTGCCCGCGTCGGCCTTCTGGTTTGAGTCGCGCAAGCTGGCGCGGGTCTGCAGCCGCGATGAAGAGGCGCTGCAGGGCTTTGTGGCCAGCTGGCCCGCCGCCGTCGTCATGCCCGTGCGCGGCGGCGAGAGCATAGAGGCAAGAGTGCATGCGCATCTGCTGCGCTCCAGGCCGCATTGGGCGGGCCTGGAAACGACGGCTGCGGCCCTGCACATGTCGGCGCCCACGCTGCAGCGCAAGCTGGCCGCGGCCGGCACCTCGTTCCAGGCCGTCAAGGACGGGCTGCGCCGCGATATCGCCGTCTCCCGCCTGGGCACCAGCAAGGTCGGCTTTGCGGTGCTGGCCGCCGATCTGGGCTTTGCCGATGCCGCGGCTTTTCAGCGCGCGTTCAAGGGCTGGACGGGCAGCCCGCCAGGCTTGTACAGAGCGCGCCCGCAGGCGAACTGAGCCTGCGGAAAACCCTTGGGTACAAGTCCTAGATATTTTTGCAAAACAAATGATTGGTAAAAATAAAAGCAGCAGATATGCTGTATTTCATGCAAGCAGGTCATGAAGAAATCACGGTGGTCAAACGCGGCCGCGGCAGACCGCCGAAGTCCGCCCAGCAGCGCAACGAGGGCGGGCGCCGCAGCGAGCTGATACGCGTGGCGGCCAGGCAGTTCCGGCTGCGCGGCTTTCACGGCACCAGCACGCGCGATATTGCGGCGGCGGCCGGCATGCAGCCGGGCTCGCTGTTCTATTTTTTCGAGAGCAAGGAAGCCATGCTGCATGCGGTGATGTGCGATGGCATGTCGCAGGCTGCGGCCAGCCAGAGCGCGGCACTGGGCGCCTTGAGCCCGCGTGCCAACGGTGTCGAGCGCCTGCGGGCGCTGGTGCGCAACCATCTGCAGATCATGGTCGGGCCGGAGAGCGATTTCATTCCCGTGATGCTCTACGAATGGCGGCTGCTCAGCGATGGCCAGCGCCAGGACGTGAGCGCGCAGAAAGACGAGTACGAGGCGCAGTGGATGCCGGCGCTGCAGGCGCTGTACCGCACGGGCCGGCTCAAGGCCAGGCCCGAGATCGCGCGCCTGCTGATCTTCGGCGCGCTGAACTGGACCGCGCAATGGTTTTCCGAGCGCGGCAGCCTGAGCCTGGATGAGCTGACCGAACAGTCCCTGGCCTTGTTTATTGGAGAGCGTTGATGTACCAGTCCGTTTTTCGCCCTGCCTTGTTTGCGGGGCAGGTGGTGGTGGTGACGGGAGGCGGATCCGGCATAGGCCGCTGCATTGCGCATGAGCTGGCGGCCCTGGGTGCGCAGCTGGCGCTGGTGGGCCGCAATGCCGAAAAGCTGGACACCGTTCAGCAGGAGATTGAGCGCGCCGGCGGCCAGGCCAGCAGCCATGTCTGCGACATCCGCGACGAGGAGACCGTCAAGGCCCTGGTGGCAGGGATACTGGGCCGTCACGGGCGCATCGATGCCCTGGTCAACAACGCGGGCGGCCAATATCTTGCGCCGCTGGCCGGCATCAGCGCCAAGGGCTGGCAGGCGGTGCTGGACACCAATCTCACGGGCGGCTTTCTCATGGCGCGCGAGTGCTTTGTGCAGCACATGGCCGAGCATGGCGGCGCCATCGTGAACATGGTGGCCGATATCTGGGGC
>JAFAIY010000072.1 GCA_019236485.1 Comamonas sp.
GAAGGTATCCTTCATATACTGGAAGAACGGGTCGGCATGGGAGTAGCCCTGGGGCAGGGCAAAGCGCATGTCGTTCACGTCTAGCGTGTAGGGCACGATGAGCTGGTTGCGCGTGCCGCCGTCGGTCTTGGCGACCTTCATCCAAAAGGGCAGGTCGTCGCCGTAGTAGTCGCTGTCGTAGCTGAAGCGGCCAGTATCGGCCACCAGGCGGTGGCTGTTGGGGCTGTCGCGGCCCGTGTACCAGCCCAGGCCGTGGTCGCCGTCATGGCCGTAGAGCTCGCCAAAGATCTCCAGGCACTGCTGCATATGGGCGCGCTCGATTTCTTCGGGCACGTTCTGGTAGTGGATCCACTTCAGGCCATGGCAGGCCACTTCATGGCCGAGCTCGGCAAAGGCCTGGGCCAGCTCGCGGTGCTTCTGCAGGGCCGTGGCCACGCCGAACACGGTCAGCGGCAGGCCGCGCTTCTCGAACTCGCGCAGGATGCGCCAGACGCCGCCGCGCGAGCCGTATTCATAGATGCCGTCCATGCTCATATGGCGCGCGGGATAGGCGGCCGGGTTGAACATCTCGGACAGGAATTGCTCGCTGGCGGGGTCGCCATGCAGCACATTGTTCTCACCGCCTTCTTCGTAGTTGAGTACGAATTGCACAGCCACGCGGGCTTGGCCTGGCCACTCGGGCTGGGGCGTGGTGCGACCGTAGCCGATCAGGTCGCGGGGGTAGGAGGCGGTGGAGTCGTAAATCATAGGGAGATGGAGGAAAGCGCCATCGAGAGGTCGTTCGTTGGCAGATCGCGGTCAAAGGTCAGGCCTGCTTCCACATGGTCCAGGTGCTGCTGCATCAAAAGCACGGAGCGCTCGGCATCGCCTTCGGCCAGGGCTGCGACGATGGACGCATGCTCCTCGTGGGAGTGCTCGGCCGCCGACGCCGACTGGTACATCAGCGTGATCAGCGCGCAGCGCGAGATCAGCTCGCCCAGCAGCTGGGCCAGCACCTCGTTGCCCATGAGCTCGGCCATGCGCACGTGAAAGTCGCCCAGCAGCTCGGTGCGCTGGCCCACGTCATTGGCTTCCATGGCTTTTTTCTCGGCGGCCACATGGGCTTTGAGCGCGCGGATCTTGGCGGGCGTGCTCTGGGTCACAAAGCTGCGCACCATCTCGGCTTCCAGCATGCGGCGCACGGCAAATACCTGGCGCGCCTCGTCCACGGAAGGCGTGGCCACAAAGGCGCCGCGCGCGGGCTCGAGCTTGATCAGCTTGTTCTGCGAGAGCTGGAACAGGGCCTGGCGAACCAGGGTGCGGGAGACACCAAAGTGGTCGGCCAGCTTCTGTTCGGCCAGCTTGGTGCCGGGCATCAGCCGATGCTCGACGATGGCCCTGGTCAGGCTTTCGACAATGAAACTGGTGGTGGAAGTTTCCATAAATCCATCATAGCGGTTGAAGACAAGTTTTGTATACAGTTTCTGTCGACCAAACATGGTGTTTGCCCCAGGACTGCATCTGCAAAGCGGGCGTTGATTCAGGCAAATCCAGGCGTGGCAAGGATTTGCGCCATTGCTGCAGCAAATATCAGCAGTGTTGTGACCGGTGGGCGCCTGTGAGGCAAAAATGCCGGAATGCACAATGAATGAACTATGCAAGCACAGAATACCTCCTCGCACGCGCAGGATCTCGCTGCGCCCTCGCCCCAGCAGGATCCCGCAGGCTTTTTGCGCCACCTCTACGACGTGGCCGTGCGCAACGCCCTGCCCATCGAAGGCCTGGCGCGCTGTCTGCCCAATCCGCCCAAGGGCCGCACCCTGGTGCTGGGCGCGGGCAAGGCCGGCGGCTCCATGGCCCAGGCGCTGGAAGCGCTGTGGCCCGCGGACGCATCGCTGTCGGGCCTGGTGGTCACGCGCTACGGCCATATTCCGCCGCGTTCCGCAGGCCTGGCCCAGCGCCTGGAAGTGGTGGAGGCCGCCCACCCCGTGCCCGATGCCGCAGGCCTGGCCGCGGCCGAGCGCATTCTGGCGCTGACCCAGGGGCTGATCGAGGACGATTTGGTGCTGTGCCTGATCTCGGGTGGCGGCTCCTCCTTGCTGACGCTGCCCGCCGAAGGCATTGATCTGGCCGAGAAGCAGCGCATCAACAAGGCGCTGCTGGAGAGCGGCGCGGCGATCAGCGAGATGAACTGCGTGCGCAAGCATCTCTCGCGCATCAAGGGCGGACGCCTGGCCGCGGCCTGCCATCCGGCCAAGGTGGTGACGCTGACCATCAGCGACGTGCCCGGCGACGATCCCTCCATCATTGCCAGCGGCCCCACGGTGGCCGATGCCTCGACCTGCGCCGAGGCGCTGGCCATTCTGGACCGCTACCAGATCGGCGTGCCCGAGGCCGTGCGCGCCGCGCTGCAGGACGGCAGGCTGGAGACGCCCAAGCCCGGCGATGCGCGCTTTGCGGGCCATGAGGTGCATCTGATCGCCACGCCCCAGCAGTCGCTGGAGGCCGCGGCCGCGGCCGCGCGTGCCGCGGGCATAGCGGCCCATGTGCTGTCCGACGAGATCGAGGGCGAATCGCGCGAGGTGGGCAAGGTGCATGCGGCTCTGGCGCGTGCGGTGGCCAAACGCGGCCAGCCTTTTGCGAGGCCCTGCGTGATCCTCTCGGGCGGCGAGACCACGGTGACGATTCGCCCGCGCCAGCCGGGTGCCGCCAAGGGGCGCGGCGGCCGTGCTGGCGAGTTTTGCATGGGTCTGGCCCAGGCCTTGCAAGGTCAGGAAAAAGTCTGGGCGCTGGCCGCCGATACCGACGGCATAGACGGCGTGGAAGACAATGCGGGCGCGCGCGTCTCGCCCTGCACGCTGGCGCGTGCGGCCGAGCAGAAGCTGCGCATCAGCGACTATCTGGACCGCAACGATGCCTACGGCTATTTCTCTGCGCTCGGCGATCTGGTGGTCACCGGGCCCACGCATACCAATGTCAACGACTTCCGCGCGATTCTGATTCTCTGAAAACCTCAAATTGGATAGCTGCTTGCGCCGGCTATCCAAAGGTTTCAGCATGAAAACAATCTGCAGCTACCGCTCATCAAGCGGTAGCTGCTCTTTTTTTTCTATCAGCTACCTACGAAACTGGCGTGACTCAGGCGAGGGACAGCGAGCAAGGGCCTACGCCGGCCGCACCGCCCCGCAGCGAGGCTGTCGTCCCCCTCCGCTAGCGCGAAGCGCGTACAGAGAGGGGGAAGGCGCGGAGCCGCCAAGCGAAGCGACTCAGGGGGAGGGGGTCAGCCACCCCGCGGCAGGTCTTCCCACCAGGCCTCGTCAAACTTGCCCTGCAGAAAAGCGATGAAGGACTGGACCTTCTGCGGCACCAGGCGCGGCGAGGGATAGACCGCGTGGATTTCCTGCTCGGGCAGGCGGCAGGTCTTGAGCACCTCGACCACGCGGCCGTCCTTGAGCGAGTCATGGGCCACGTAGCGGGGCAGGGCTGCAATGCCCATATGCGAGCGTGCGGCGGCCAGCAGGGCCGAGAGGTTGTTGGAGCGCAGCCGCCCCGTGACGGGGACGGACACGGGCTCGCCGCTGGGATTGCGCAGCCGCCAGATGTCGTTGCCCTGCACGCTGCTGTAGATCAGCGTGGAATGCTCCTTGAGGTCCGAGGGCCGGCGCGGTGTTCCGTGCTTGCGCAGATAGGTGTTGGAGGCCACCAGCACCCAGGGATTGACGCCCAGCATGCGTGCGCCCAGCGACGAGTCGGCCAGCTTGCCCAGGCGCAGCGCCACGTCTATGCCGTTGGCCACGAGATCGGTGTAGCGGTCCTCGAAGCTCAGGTCCACCTGGACCTGAGGGTTGTGCTTCATGAACTCCATGGCCAGCGGGATCAGCACGCGGCGGCCGAAGGCCACCGAGCTGCCTATGCGCAGCTGCCCCTGGACCTGGGACTGGCGCACCTTGACCACGCTTTCGGCCTCGGCCACGTCGTTGACGATGACCTTGCACTTCTCGTAGTAGAGCGCGCCGGCCTCGGTCAGGCTCACGCCGCGCGTGTTGCGGTTGAGCAGGCGCACCTTGAGCCGGGTTTCCATGGCCGCGACCTGCTTGGTCACCGTGGGCTGGGTGGTGGCGAATTCCTGCGCCACCTTGGTGAAGCTGCCGGTCTCCACCACGCGCACAAACATGTGCATGGCGTCGAGTTTGTCCATCTGTCCGTCTCCTATTTATTCTTCAGTGGAATAAATTTTATGGTCTGCAAGCGGCTTCCAGCAAGCATGGGTCTTGAATAAAGTCGATTCCAGTTTGAAGGAGACCTCATGGCCAAAATGAAAGCGATCGAAGCCGCAGTCCGCGTGCTCGAAAAAGAAGGTGTTAGCGTTGCATTCGGCGTTCCCGGTGCCGCTATCAATCCGCTGTACGCAGCGCTGAAGGACCACGGTGGCATAGGCCACATCCTGGCCCGCCATGTCGAAGGCGCGAGCCACATGGCCGAAGGCTATACCCGTGCGGTGGCCGGCAATATCGGCGTCTGCATCGGCACCAGCGGCCCCGCAGGCACCGACATGATCACCGGCCTGTACTCGGCCAGCGCCGACTCCATCCCAATCCTGTGCATTACCGGCCAGGCACCGCGCTCGCGTCTGCACAAGGAAGACTTCCAGGCCGTGGACATCGCCTCCATCGCCAAGCCCGTGACCAAGTGGGCCACCACCGTGCTGGAACCGGCCCAGGTGCCGCGCGCCTTCCAGCAGGCTTTCCACCTGATGCGCTCCGGCCGTCCCGGCCCCGTGCTGATCGATCTGCCCATCGACGTGCAATTGGCCGAGATCGAGTTCGATATCGACACCTACGAGCCCCTGCCCGCCTACAAGCCAGCGGCTTCGCGCAAGCAGGCCGAAAAGGCCATAGCGATGCTCAACGAATCCGAGCGTCCTCTGCTGGTCTCCGGTGGCGGTGTGATCAACGCCGATGCCTCCGAGCTGATGGTCGAGCTGGCCGAGATCCTCAACGTGCCCGTGATCCCCACCTTGATGGGCTGGGGCACCATCCCCGACGATCACCCGCTGATGGTCGGCATGTGCGGTCTGCAGACCAGCCACCGCTACGGCAATGCCAACATGCTGGCTTCGGACTTCGTGTTCGGCATCGGCAACCGTTGGGCCAACCGCCACACCGGCTCGGTCGAGGTCTACACCAAGGGCCGCAAGTTCATCCACGTGGACATCGAGCCCACACAGATCGGCCGCGTGTTCGCGCCCGATTACGGCATCGTCTCCGACGCCAAGGCGGCTCTGGAGCAATTTGTGGCCGTGGCCAAGGAATGGAAGGCTGCCGGCAAGCTCAAGTGCCGCAAGGCCTGGGTGGCCGAGTGCCAGGGCCGCAAGAACAGCGTCGAGTACCTGCGCAAGACCAACTTCGACAACGTGCCGATGAAGCCCCAGCGCGTCTACCAGTGCATGAACCGCACTCTGGACCGCGACACCACCTATGTGTCCACCATCGGTCTGTCGCAGATCGCAGGAGCCCAGTTCCTGCACGTGTACAAGCCCCGCAACTGGATCAACTGCGGCCAGGCCGGTCCTCTGGGCTGGACCACTCCCGCCGCCCTGGGCGTGCGCGTGGCCGACCCCAAGCGCAAGATCGTGGCCCTGTCGGGTGACTACGACTTCCAGTTCATGATCGAAGAGCTGGCCGTGGGCGCTCAGTTCAAGCTGCCCTATGTGCATGTGCTGGTGAACAACAGCTATCTGGGCCTGATCCGCCAGGCGCAGCGCGCTTTCTCGATCGACTATTGCGTGCAATTGGCGTTCGACAATATCAACATGGATGAGGGTGATGCCACCCGCGGCTACGGCGTTGACCATGTTAAGGTCGTTGAAGGTCTGGGTTGCAAGGCCATCCGCGTGCACCGCGCCGAAGACTTTGCCCCCGCCATGGCACAGGCCGAGGCCTGGATGGCCGAGCACAAGACCCCTGTGGTGATCGAGTGCATCCTGGAGCGTGTGACCAACATCTCCATGGGCGCCGAAATCGACAACGTGGTCGAGTTCGAAGACCTGGCCACCGAGAAGGCCGACGCGCCCAGCGCTCTGGCTCTGCTGGACTGAAACAGCGCCCAAGGACAGAGCCAAGGCTCTGTCCTTTTCCCCTTTTGACAAGATATCTGGAGACAAAACCATGCCCCGTTTTGCAGCCAACCTGAGCATGTTGTTCACCGAGGTGCCTTTCCTCGAGCGTTTCGAGCGTGCCGCAAACGCCGGCTTTGAAGCCGTGGAATTTCTCTTCCCCTATGCCCATACCGTGGAAGAGATCAAGGAACGTCTGGACGCCACAGGCCTGAAGATTGTTCTGCACAACCTGCCTGCGGGCGACTGGGATGCGGGCGAGCGCGGCATTGCCTGCGACCCCAAGCGCGTGGACGAGTTCCGCGCCGGCGTGGCCAAGGCCGTGACCTATGCCCACGCCCTGGGTGTGCCCCAGCTCAACTGCCTGGCCGGCAAGGTTCCTGCCGGTGTCGACGCTGCCGTGGTGCGCCGCACTTTCGTGGAAAACCTGCGTTTTGCTGCCGCCGCCCTGAGCGCCGCCAACATCCGCCTGCTCATCGAGCCGATCAACCCCTTCGACATCCCCGGCTTCTACCTGAACCGCACGGATGAAGCGCTGTCCATCCTGGACGAAGTGGGTGCGCCCAACGCCTTTGTGCAGTACGACATCTACCACGCACAGCGCGTGGAAGGCGAGCTGGCCGCGACCATGCAAAAGCAGCTGGCCCGCATCGGCCATATCCAGCTGGCCGACAACCCCGGCCGCAACGAACCCGGCACGGGCGAGATCAACTACCCCTTCCTGTTCGCGCATCTGGACCGCATCGGCTACCAGGGCTGGATAGGCTGCGAATACAAGCCCGCCAACGGCACCGAGGCCGGCCTGGGCTGGCTGAGCAAGATCGGCGGCTGGAAAAAAGCTGCAGTGGCTGCGTAAGCCTTGATGAGCAAGCGCAATCGGCTATCGAATTTGAGATTGAGAAGAAAGATTAGGAGTACATCATGAATGCATCGTCCCTCAAGCTGGGTTTCATCGGTCTGGGCATCATGGGCGCGCCCATGTGCGGCCATCTGATCTCGGCCGGCCACCAGCTGTTCGTCAACACCCACGGCAAGGTGCCTGCGCCCATCGCCGAGAGCAGCGCCACCCAGTGCACCACGGCCCGCGGCGTGGCCGAGCGCGCCGACATCATCTTCATCATGGTGCCCGACACCCCCGACGTGGAGAAGGTGCTGTTCGGTGAAGACGGCGTGGCCGCCGGCCTCAAGGGCAGCAGCGGCAAGATCGTGGTGGACATGTCCTCCATCTCCCCCGTGGCCACCAAGGACTTCGCCAAGCGCATCGAAGCCGCTGGCGCCCAGTACCTGGACGCTCCCGTCTCCGGCGGCGAAGTCGGTGCCAAGAACGGCACGCTGTCCATCATGGTGGGCGGCCCCGACGCGGCTTTCGCGCGCGTCAAGCCCCTGTTCGAGAAGATGGGCAAGAACATCACCCTGGTGGGCGGCAACGGCGACGGCCAGACCGCCAAGGT
>JAFAIY010000080.1 GCA_019236485.1 Comamonas sp.
CGGAAGATGATGGAGTGGTTGCTCGCACCCAGGGCCTGGGCCGACTTCACATAGTCGAGCTGGCGGTTGCGCAGGAACTCGGCGCGCACATAGTCGGCCAGGCCCATCCAGCCGAACAGGCTCAGCAGCACCAGCAGCAGCGTGATGCTGGGCGCAAACAGCGCGCTGAAGATGATGAGCAGATACAGCTCGGGCATGGAGCCCCAGATCTCGCTGAAACGCTGAAACGCCAGATCCGTCCTGCCGCCGAAGAAGCCCTGGATCGCCCCCGCCAGCACGCCCAGCAACACGCCGACCACGGTCAGGGCCAGCGCAAACAGCACGCTGATGCGAAAGCCGTAGAGCAGCTGGGCCAGCAGGTCGCGGCCGCGGTCGTCCGTGCCCAGCCAGTTGTCGGCCGAGGGCGCCGAGGGATTGGGCTGGCGCGCGAAGTAGTTGATGGTGGACTTGCCGTAGCGGTTGAGGGGAAACAGCGCCCAGTTGTCGCCCGCGCTGAGCTTTTGCTGGATGAAGGGGTCCAGATAGTCGGTAGGCGTATGGAAATCGCCGCCGAAGGTGGTCTCGGGATAGTCCTGCAGCAGCGGCCAGTAGGTCTGGCCCTGGTAGTGCACGACCAGCGGCCTGTCGTTGGAGATCAGCTCCGCAAACAGGCTCAGCACCACCAGCAGCGCAAAGATCACCAGGCTGACGAAACCCAGGCGGTTGGCCCTGAAGCGCCGCCAGGCGCGCCGCCCCGGGGATTCGGAGCGCACGGCCGCCGCTCCTGCTGGCATAGCTGCCGGCGCAGACTCGGCCTGGGGTTGAACCCGTTTTTGCATGAAATCAATCGAATTTGACACGCGGATCCACCCAGACATAGCAGAGGTCGCTGATCAGCTTGGTCACCAGACCGATCAGCGTGAACAGATACAGAGTGCCCAGCACCACCGGGAAGTCGCGGCGCACCACGCTCTCGTAGCTGAGCAGGCCCAGGCCGTCCAGTGAGAACAGGGTCTCGATCAGCAGCGAGCCCGCAAAGAACGCGCCTATGAAGGCCGAGGGAAAGCCCGTGATGATGGGAATCAGCGCGTTGCGGAACACATGTTTGTAGAGCACCTGACGCTCGCCCAGGCCCTTGGCGCGCGCCGTGAGCACATACTGCTTGCGGATTTCCTCGAGAAACGCGTTCTTGGTCAGCATGGCCGTGACCGCAAAGCTGCCCGCCACCATGGCCGTGACGGGCATGGCGATATGCCAGAGATAGTCCGCGACCTTGCCCAGCAGGCTGAGCTCCTCGAAATTCGACGAAGTCAGCCCGCGCAGCGGAAACCATTGCAGCTGGCCGCCGAAGATCACCAGCAGGGCCACGCCCAGCACAAAGCCCGGAATCGCATAGCCGATGAGAATCAGCAGCGTGGTCGCGAGGTCGAAGCGCGAGCCCGCACGCACGGCCTTGGCCACGCCCAGCGGCACGGCCACCAGATAACTGATGAAAAAGGTCCAGAGCCCCAGGCTGATGGACACCGGCAGCTTTTCCCTGACCAGGGCCCAGACGCTTTTGTTCTGGAAGAAGCTGGTGCCCAGATCGAAGCGCGCAAACTGGCCCAGCATCTGCATGAAGCGCTCCAGCGGCGGTTTGTCGAAACCATACAAGGCCTTGATTTCCGCCAGCCGCCTGGGGTCCACGCCCTGGGCGCCGCGATAGCTCATGGTCGCGCCCTCGGCACCCCGCCCCGCCCCGGCCTTGGCCTCGGCCAGATACTGCTCCACGGGCCCGCCGGGCACGAACTGGATCACGACAAAGGTCAGCAGCAGCACGCCCAGCAGCGTGGGCACCATCAGCAGAATGCGTTTGAGGATATAGGCAAACATGGCGGCTCAGATCATGGTGGCGATGCGGCGGCGGTCTGCGGCAGCAGCTTGGACCACCAGGTGTAGACGGCCCAGAGCTCACCGGGCGAATAGGCCGGAATCTGCGCTGGCAGCGCCAGCCGCCAGCTGTCATACACCATGCGGTGGGTGCCCGAGTAGTACTGCGGAATCAGATAGTGGCCGTGCACGATGATGCGCTCCAGCGCGTGGCAGGCGGGCAGCATCTGCTGCTCGGTCTTGGCCGAGGCCATCTGGGCGATGATGGAATCGACCGCCTTGCTCTTGAGGCCCACATAGTTGGAAGCCCCCTCCTCGTCGGCGGCGGCGCTGCCGAACAGCTCCGCATATTCCTGGCCCGGGTTGTGCGTGCCGGGCACGTTCAGCGTCACGATGTCGAAATCATATTTATCCATGCGCTGCTGATACAGCGCATAGTCCACATTGCGCACCTTGAGCGTGATGCCCAGCTTTTCCAGATTGCGCATCCAGGAACTCACGATCTTGACGCCGCTTTCGCTGCTGTCCAGATACTCGATCACCATGGGCTCGCCCCTGGCGTTGCGCAAAGCGCCGTCCCTGACGGTCCAGCCGGCGTCGGCCAGCAGCTTTTGCGCACGGCGCAGATTGCCGCGCAGCCCGTCCCCCGTATCGGTGCGCGGCGGCTCGGCCATGGGACCCAGCGTCGCCGGCGGCAGGCCGGCCGCATAGGGCTTGAGCAGCTCCAGCTCCGCTGGCGTCGGCAGGCCATGGGTTTCGCAGGCCGTGTTGCCGAACAGGCCGTGCACGCGCTGGTAGGCCCCGTAGAACATCTGGCGGCTCATCCACTCGAAATCGTAGGCCAGGCCCAAGGCCTCGCGCACGCGCACGTCCTTGAGCTGCTCGCGCCGCGTGTTCAGAAAAAAGCTCTGGAAGCCCGAGGGCAGCTTGTTCTGGAAATCTCCCTTGACCAGTTCCCCCGAGTCGAAACGCCGCCCCGACAGCCGCCTGGCCCAGTCGCCCGCGCTGTTGATGCGCATGAGATCGAACTCGCCGGCCTTCAGCGCTTCGAGCCGCGCCGTGCCGTCCTTGTAGATCTTGATGGTGATGCGCTCGAAATTGGCCTGGCCCACGCGCACCGGCAGCTTCGCCCCCCAGTAGGCTGGATCGCGCACATAGCTGATGTCCCGGCCGAACTTGACCGGCCCTATTCTGTAGGGGCCGCTGCCTATGGGCGTGTCCATCACCACCTGATCGAAAGGCTTGGGCTTGCCGTCGGCACCCAGGCCCCAGTCGCGGCTGAAGACCGGCAGGGCCGCACCCACGATCAGCGGCAGATCGCGGTTGGGCTTTTTGAAACGAAAGCGCACCGTGCGCTCGTCGAGCACGTCGCAGCCCGCGACTTCGGCCAGCAGAGTCTTGTAACCCGGCGAGACATATTTGCTCAGCAGCGTCTCGTAGCTGTACTTGACGTCCTGCGCCTGCACCGGCTTGCCATTGTGGAAGCGCGCCTGCTGCCGCAGCCTGAAGGTGGCCGACAGGCCGTCGACCGGCACCTCCACGTCTTCGGCCAGCAGGCCATAGCCCGTGGCCGTCTCGTCGAGGCTTGGGGCCAGCAGGGTCTCGAACAGCATGTCCGCCAGATAGGCGGGCGGCGAGCCTTTGATCGTGAAGGGGTTGTACTTGTCGAAGGTGGAATAGCGCAGATTGCTCACCATGCGCAGCTCCCCGCCCTTGGGCGCCGCAGGGTTCACATAATCGAAATGCTTGAAGTCCGCCGCGTAGCGTGGCTGCCCCCAGAGCGCATAGGCATGAGCGGCCCATACGGGACTGGCAATCTGGGTGCCTGCAAACAGGGCTGAACAAATCATCCAATGGCGCATGCGACAATTCTGCCCTAGGCCGGCTGGCCACAGGCCAGCCCGTACGCATACGTTTTAAAAAGATTGCAGCGTCGCCACAGACGCTGCAGCCGACCTTCTCAATCCTTTTGGAGAACAACAATGGGTTTTCTCGCCGGTAAAAAGCTGCTGATCACGGGCGTTCTGTCCAACCGCTCCATCGCCTACGGCATCGCCAAGGCCTGCCACCAACAAGGCGCCGAGCTGGCTTTCAGCTATGTGGGCGAGCGCTTCAAGGACCGCATCACCGAGTTCGCCGCCGAATTCGACTCCAAGCTGGTGTTCGACTGCGACGTGGCCGACGATGCACAGATCGAAGCCATGTTCAAGGGCCTGGGCGATGCCTGGGGCAAGTTTGACGGCTTTGTGCACAGCATCGGCTTTGCACCGCGCGAAGCCATCGCCGGCAACTTCCTCGACGGCCTGTCGCGCGAGTCCTTCAAGATCGCCCACGACATCAGCGCCTACAGCTTCCCGGCCATGGCCAAGGCTGCTCTGCCTTACCTCAACGACAGGTCCTCGCTGCTGACCCTGTCCTACCTGGGTGCGCTGCGCTCCATCCCCAACTACAACACCATGGGTCTGGCCAAGGCATCGCTGGAAGCGTCCGTGCGCTACCTGGCAGAAGCCGTGGGCCGCACCGAAGACGGCCGCGCCATCCGCGCCAACGGCATCTCTGCCGGCCCCATCAAGACCCTGGCCGCCTCGGGCATCAAGGACTTCGGCAAGCTGCTGGGCCGCGTGGCCGACGCCGCGCCGCTGCGCCGCAACGTGACGATTGAAGACGTGGGCAATGTCGCGGCCTTCCTGCTGTCCGACCTGGCGTCGGGCGTGACCGCCGAGATCACCTATGTGGACGGCGGCTTCAGCCAGACGGCTGGTCTGTCCGCCGATCAGGTCTAAGCAGCCCTGCTGCAGACAAGCCCCGCAGCCGCCGTCAGGCCTGCGGGGCTTGTTTTTTGGCGGCTGCGGCGCAAAGCGCCGGGCCAGCAGGAGCGCGTTTGCCCTACAAGAGCCTAGGCATATCGCCGCTATGGTTGGCAGTCGCTGTTCAACTCTTTAGCGACGAGGCTCTCCATGCACCACCGTTACCTGCTTGCGGCCCTGGCCGCTTCCGCCCTGGCGGCCTGCGGCACGACCGCTCCTTCGCAAACCCGGGCCGACGCCAAGCTGGGCGCCATAGGCAACAGCGGGGTGAGCGGCAACATCGGCTTTACGCAGCAGCTCGGCCAGAAGGTCATGCTGCATGCGGTGGTACGCGGCCTGGCGCCCAATTCCGAGCATGGCTTCCACATCCACGAGCGCGGCGACTGCGCGGACAACGGCAATGCCGCGGGTGGGCACTTCAACCCCCGCCATACCAGCCATGGCAAGTACGATGCAGCCATGCATCACCTGGGCGATCTGCCCAGCCTCAAGGCCGACGCCAGCGGCGTGGCCATCGTCGACATGGAGTCGTCGGAGCTGTCTCTTGCCGGCCCCGAAAGCATCATAGGCCGGGGCCTGATCGTGCACAC
>JAFAIY010000102.1 GCA_019236485.1 Comamonas sp.
CGCGCGATCGAAGACCGGCTGCTGCGCGCCCTGCCCCATGCGGTGCTGCTGCATCTGAACTGGCCGGGCAGCCCGCTGGGCCAGGAAGGCGAAGGGCTGATGGCTTTCGATGCCGAAGGCTGCGTGCTGGGCGGCAACAGCGTGGCGCGCCAGCTGCTGCCGCGCCCGCCGCAACCGCCCGGAGAGCGCAGGCCCATGCACAGCCAGGAACTGCTGGCCCTGTCCTGGGCCGATCTGGTGGCCCATGCACGCCAGCGCCCCCAGATGCTGATGACGCTGCCGCTGTGGTCGGGCCTGCGCCTGCAGGCCTTTGCCCAGGCCGGCCCGCTGCTGCAGGCTCCGCTGATCGCCAGTCCCATGCCGCTGCGGGCCAGCGAGCAGCTGCTGATCCAGCAGGCCCTGCATGAGGCCCAGGGCAATGTGAGCCAGGCCGCCAAAAGCCTTGGCCTGAGTCGGGCCACCCTGTACCGGCGCCTGGCCGGCAAGCGCAAGCCACCCGGCTCTTCAGCGCCCCCGGATTTGCCCTAGTAAGAGAGCCTCAAAGCCGCCCAGCCAGCACTGCATCTGACCTCGGCCCGGGGAGCTGTCGCCTCCGGAAAACATAGAAAACCACCTGCAAACCACTGCCAAAAAGCGCCAAAAGCTAGCATAGCGATAGCAAGCAATGACTGACGCGGGCCTGCCACATGCGCCACGATTTGTAAGAAACCCGATACAGGCATCCGTAGAATCTCACCCTTAGCTCAAAAATTCCGATCGCCTTGGGTTTACCAGCCTCAATTGCGCGACACACAGCCTACTTTTTGGAGACACCATGCAGGCTTTACTTGCCCTTTCCAGGGCCATCGACAGGCTGAATGCCTTCGTCGGCAAATATTCCATATGGCTGATATTTGCCGCCACCTTCATCAGCGCCGCCAACGCCATCGTGCGCAAAGCCTTCGACACCAGCTCCAACGCCTTTCTGGAAGTGCAGTGGTATCTGTTTGCCTGGTCGTTCCTGATCGCCGCGGGCTACACGCTGCTGCATCGCGAGCATGTGCGCATCGACGTGATCAACAGCCGCCTCTCCAAGAAGGCCCAGGTCTGGATCGACATCCTGGGCTTCGCCTTTTTCCTGACCCCGCTGTGCCTGACCATACTCTGGCTGACGACGCCGGTGGTGGTGCAGATGGTCCAGTCCGGTGAAATGTCGGGCAATCCCGGCGGCCTGATCCGCTGGCCCGTATGGATGGCGATTCCCGTCGGCGTGACGCTGCTGCTGCTGCAAGGCATCTCCGAGCTGATCAAGCGCATTGCCTTCCTGACCGGCGACGGCCCCGACCCCATGGGCAAGCTCAGCGACAAGAGCGCAGAAGAAGATCTGGCCGAGGCCCTGCGCGCCGAAGCCGAGCGCAAGCAGCTCGAGGCCCTGGCCGCCGGCTCACACAAGTCCTAAAGGCAGCGGGAGACAAACTAAATGGAATTTATTGCTGCCAACTACGCCCCCATCATGTTTGCGGGGCTGATCGTGTTTTTGCTGCTGGGTTTCCCCGTCGCCTTCAGCCTGGGAGCGGCAGGCCTGACCTTCGGCTTTCTGGGTATAGAGCTCGGGGTCTTCCCCTCCTCGGTGATGGCCTGGCTGCCCCAGCGCCTGATCGGCATCATGGCCAACGACACCTTGCTGGCCGTGCCCTTCTTCACCTTGATGGGGCTGATTCTGGAACGCTCGGGCATGGCCGAGGACCTGCTAGACACAGTGGGCCAGGTGTTCGGCCCGATTCGCGGCGGCCTGGCGCTGGCCGTGATCTTTGTGGGTGCACTGCTGGCCGCCACCACGGGCGTGGTGGCGGCCTCGGTGATCTCCATGGGCCTGATCTCCCTGCCCATCATGCTGCGCTACGGCTACGACCGCCGCCTGGCATCGGGCGTGATCGCCGCCTCCGGCACCCTGGCGCAGATCATCCCGCCATCCCTGGTGCTGATCCTGATGGCCGACCAGCTGGGCAAGAGCGTGGGCGATATGTACAAGGGCGCGTTCATCCCCGGCTTCATGCTGATGGGCCTGTACGTGGTCTGGGTGGCGCTGCTGGCCATCTTCAAGCCTCATACCGTGCCCGCTCTGCCGCCCGAGGCGCGCATCTACCGTGAGGACAACGGCAACTCGGGCTATCTCTCGCTGCTCGTGGTGGCCGCCATCTCGGCCGCCGTGGCCGTCTTCATGGCCCAGCACATGGCCGACATCCACACCTGGTGGCAGGGCCAGCAGGTGACCGAGGTCGCCACCGATGAAAAAATCGTCACCGCCATGTGCGGCGGCACCTTCATCGCCTTCGTGATCGCCTCGCTGAACCGCGTCTTCAAGCTGGGCCTGCTGTCCAAGCTGGCCGAACGCGTGACCTTTGTGCTGATCCCGCCGCTGCTGCTGATC
>JAFAIY010000208.1 GCA_019236485.1 Comamonas sp.
GCCTGCGCGGCGCCCATGTCCAGCAGCATGGTGCCCGCGAGAAAACGGCCCTGGCGATCGCAGCGCCCGTCGTTGAAACGCATGCCCGGCATGGCGTGGGGCACGGGCGCCAGCCGCTGCGCCTCCAGCGCCCCGCCTTCGCCGCCCGGCGCGTGCGACAGGCGGTACAGGCCGTCCTCCAGGCCCGCGATCCAGTGGCCGGGCGCTCCCTCCCAGGCCGCCATGCAGGCCAGCATCTGCGGGGCCTGCCATTTGGTCTGCTGCGGCTGTGCGGCCTGCCAGCGATGCAGAATGCCGCGCGGAATATCGGCCCAGTAAAGCGCCTGCTCGGCCGCCTGCCAGACCGGGCTTTCGCCGGTCGCGCAGCGCGCATCCAGCACCAGTTCGGCGCCGCTCATGACGCATCCCCGAACGGGCCTTGCGCCGTGAAGGCCCCGCCCTGGTAGACGGCCGCGGGGTCGTTGGCCGCGGGCGCGGGCTGCGCCAGCACCTTGGCGCGCCAGGGCTCGGAGCTGTCCTTGGGCGCATAGCCCAGGTGTGCGGCTGCGCGGTTGTCCCACCACAGATCGCGGTTGGCCGAGGCGCCGTAGACCACGGTATGGCCGACACCGGGCGTGAACAAGGCCTTGGCGATCAGCTGCACCAGGTCGTCGTAGCTGAGCCAGGTGCTCAGCATGCGGCGGTCCCGGGGTTCGGGAAAAGACGAGCCGATGCGGATGCTCACGGTTTCTATGCCGTAGCGGTCGAAATAGAACGAGGCCAGGTCTTCGCCAAAGGACTTGGACAGGCCGTAATAGCCATCGGGCCTGCGCCGCGCCGCGGCATCCAGTGTTTCGTCCTGCTTGTAGAAGCCGATCACATGGTTGGAACTCGCGAACACCACGCGCTTGACGCCATGGCGGCGCGCGGCCTCGTAGACATGGAAGATGCCCTTGATATTGGCCTCCAGCACCTCCTCGAAGGGCCGCTCCACCGAGACCCCGCCCATGTGCACGATGGCATCGCAGCCCTGGACCAGGGCATCGACGGCGGCCTTGTCCGCCAGATCGCAGGGCACAACCTCCTGCGAAGCGTCACGCGCCGGCTCCATGCCGGCGATGTCCGAGAGACGCAGCACCTCCGCGAAAGCCTGCAAGCGCTCGCGCAGCACTTTCCCCAGGCCGCCGGCGGCGCCGGTCAGCAATAGACGGTGGACTTTCGAGGAGGAATTCATAGAAACAAGGCCATGGTTAGTGATATGTTGTCATACAACGTAGAGCGATTATCATCAGCACATGAGCCGCCCCACCCCGGAATTACCCCAGCACCCTCCATTTTTTTCGCAGCTCCACGCGGAATCCCTGCGCAAAAAAGCCGCGCGGGGTAGCCGCAACCTGGGCAACCTGCTCTTTGAAGAGTTCGAGAACAAGATCCGCCAGGGCCTGCTGCAGGAGGGCGAAAAACTGCCCACCGAATCCGAGCTGGTGCGCAGCTACGAGGTCAGCCGTACCGTGGTGCGCGAGGCTATCTCCAAGCTGCAGGCCGCCGAACTGGTGGAAACCCGCCACGGCATAGGCACGTTTGTGCTGCCCGCGCGCCACAGCGCCAGCCCGGTGCTCAGCGCCCATGAACTCAGCGAGTCCGTGGACGTGCTGGCCGTGCTGGAGCTGCGCATCAGTCTCGAGACCGAGGCCGCAGGCCTGGCCGCGCAGCGGCGCCAGGCCTCGCATCTGCGTGCCATGAGCGAGGCGCTGCAGGCCTTCGAGTACAACTCCAGCAACGGCGGCGACACGGTCAGCCACGATCTGGCTTTTCACCTGAGCATCGCCCAGGCCACGGGCAACCGCTACTTCCAGGAAATACTGCAGCACTTCGGCTCGCTGCTGATTCCCCGCAACCGCATCGCCTCCATACACACCCCGGCGCGCGATCCCGACTATCTGCACCGCGTCAACCGCGAGCATGAGGAAATCTACGCGGCCATAGAGCGCCAGGATGCGGACTCCGCGCGTGCGGCCATGCGCATCCATCTGACGAATTCCCGCGAACGCCTGCGCCTGGCCCAGCGCCTGAGCCAGGCCCAGGACAGCCTCGCCGAGTCCGAGCGCTAAGTCAGCCCCGGCCATCGCATAGCGCAGGCCGCCCCACCGGCACGCCGAGGCCAAAAAGCCTCGGCCCCGCCCACCGTACAGACAATTAAAGCGATAGCATCCGGCGCTTTATTCGCCCGCATTTACGGCGAATTCAAGCCCTGATTGCTGGCGTAGAGCGCCATCCCGCACATGCCGCTCTACGCCCAACGCCACGGAAAGTGATAGACAAGCATGATTTAAGTTGTATGATGACTGACAATAACAAGGAGACAAAGCCTCATGCATCGCTCGAGATTCCTGCGTTCGCTGCTGACCGTGACGGCCGCAGGCCTGCTGTCCGCCCCGCTGCTGGCA
>JAFAIY010000215.1 GCA_019236485.1 Comamonas sp.
GGCGCAACGCAACTCAACGCAACTAGACAGCGCAAGGCAGCTGAGGTGCATGATGCATGCGCCGCAAATTTTACATGGCAGAAAACTGGGGTCTTTAGCCGGTTCTCCAATGAAAGCGCTTCCAAAAGTACAGCTAAACCCCTGAGTCTTGTACAAGACTTAAAAAAATCGGCCCGGTTGGGCTTAGAATTTTGTATCGTGGGAACGTATTGCAAAAGATAGCAATGCTTCCCGCTGTGTCAGGCCCCATTGCGCAGACTCGGGATGCAGGCCCAAGGCACGCCCCCACCTTTTTCACAACCTGAGACAAGAGATGAGCACGCAGCAATCCACCATCATCTACACCTTGACTGACGAGGCGCCCCGTCTGGCCACCAGCGCTTTCCTGCCTGTGGTCCGCGCCTTCGCGACCTCCGCCGGCGTCAATGTGGAAACCAGCGACATCTCGTTGGCCGGCCGCATTCTGGGCGAGTTCCCCGAGTTCCTGACCGAGGAACAGCGCGTTCCCAACAACCTGGTCGAACTGGGCAAGCTCACGCTGACGCCCGAAGCCAACATCATCAAGCTGCCCAATATCTCGGCTTCCGTGGGTCAGCTGACCACGGCGATCAAGGAGCTGCAGCACAAGGGCTACAAGATTCCGGCCTACCCCGAGAACCCCACGAGCGACGCAGAGAAGGAAATCAAGGCTCGCTACAGCAAGTGCCTGGGCTCGGCCGTGAACCCCGTGCTGCGCGAGGGCAACTCCGATCGTCGCGCTCCCGCGGCCGTGAAGAACTACGCCAAGAAGCACCCCCATTCCATGGCCGAGTGGAAGCAGTGGTCGCAGACCCATGTGTCCCATATGGACAAGGGCGACTTCTACCACGGTGAAAAGTCCATGACGCTGGACAAGGCCCGCGACGTGAAGATGGAGCTGGTCACCAAGAGCGGCCAGACCATTGTTCTCAAGCCCAAGGTCGCGCTGAAGGACGGCGAGGTCATCGACTCCATGTTCATGAGCAAGAAGGCGCTGTGCGACTTCTACGAGAAGGAGATCGAGGACTGCAAGGAGTCCGGCATCCTGTTCTCGCTGCACGTGAAGGCCACGATGATGAAGGTGTCCCACCCCATCGTGTTCGGCCACTGCGTGAAGATCTTCTACAAGGAAGCTTTCGAGAAGCACGGCAAGCTGTTCGACGAGTTGGGCGTGAACGTGAACAACGGCATGGCCAACCTCTACGAGAAGATCGCCACGCTGCCCAACTCGCTGCGCGAAGAGATCGAGCGTGACCTGCACAAGTGCCAGGAAGACCGTCCGCGTCTGGCCATGGTGGATTCCGCCAAGGGCATCACCAACTTCCACTCGCCCAACGACGTGATCGTTGACGCGTCCATGCCCGCCATGATCCGCGCCGGCGGCAAGATGTGGGCCGCCGACGGCAAGCCTTACGACTGCAAGGCCGTGATGCCCGAGTCCACCTTTGCCCGCATCTACCAGGAGATGATCAACTTCTGCAAGTGGCACGGCAACTTCGACCCCAAGACCATGGGTACCGTGCCCAACGTGGGTCTGATGGCCCAGAAGGCCGAGGAATACGGCTCGCACGACAAGACCTTCGAGATCTCCGAAGACGGCGTGGCCAACATCGTCGATCTGGCCACCGGTGAAGTGCTGATGAGCCAGAACGTGGAGCAGGGCGACATCTGGCGCATGTGCCAGGTCAAGGACGCTCCCATCCGCGACTGGGTGAAGCTGGCCGTGACCCGCGCCCGCAACTCCGGCATGCCCGCCGTGTTCTGGCTGGATCCCTATCGTCCGCACGAAGCCGAGCTGATCAAGAAGGTCAACAAGTACCTCAAGGATCACGACACCAGCGGCCTGGAAATCCACATCCTCTCGCAAGTGCGCGCCATGCGCTACACGCTGGAGCGTGTGGCCCGCGGCCTGGACACCATCTCGGTGACCGGCAACATCCTGCGCGACTACCTGACCGACCTGTTCCCCATCATGGAACTGGGCACCTCGGCCAAGATGCTGTCCATCGTGCCTCTGATGGCCGGTGGCGGCATGTACGAAATCGGTGCCGGCGGCTCGGCTCCCAAGCATGTGCAGCAGCTGGTGGAAGAAAACCACCTGCGCTGGGATTCGCTGGGCGAGTTCCTGGCCCTGGCCGTGTCGCTGGAAGACCTGGGCATCAAGGAAAGCAACAGCCGCGCCAAGCTGCTGGCCAAGACCCTGGACGAAGCCACGGGCAAGCTGCTGGACGAGGACAAGTCGCCTTCGCGCCGCACTGGCGAGCTGGACAACCGCGGTTCGCAGTTCTACATCGCTCTGTACTGGGCCCAGGCTCTGGCCGCCCAGACCGAAGACAAGGAACTGGCCGCCAAGTTTGCGCCCCTGGCCAAGCAGCTCGCAGAGAACGAAGCCAAGATCGTGGCCGAGCTCAAGGCCGTGCAGGGCAAGGCTGCCGATATCGGTGGCTACTACCTGCCCGATGTGGCCAAGATGGACGCCATCATGCGCCCCAGCGCCACCTTCAACGCCGCCATCGCTGCGGTGTAAGCCAAGCTGTTTGCAGTGCGGGGCTTGACCCGCCTGCCAGCGCCAAGCCGGTGAACCTGAAAAGGCCACCGGCTTTTTTGCGTTGCTTGCTATATAAAAAGAAGCTGCTGGCGCCTTTCTTATATGCGCCAACGGTTGATCTGACTGAGATTCCTGGAAGGACAGGCCATGCCCTTGTTTCAATGCCCGTGCTGTGATTATTTCTCTCTGGAAGATCGCGGCGAGTACAGCATCTGCAAGCTCTGCTTCTGGGAAGACGACGGGCTGGATGTGGCGCAGGCGGACAGATATTCAGGTCCCAATCACATGACGCTGCGCGAAGGGAGGCGCAATTTTCAGGACTTTGGGGCCTGCGACCGAAACATGCTGAAGAACGTGCTGCCCGCAATCGAGCGCCGGAACTTCGAGCGTCGGCCGCGCTGAAGACTGGAAAAACAAAGCCGGCAGGTCCGCGGTGACTGCCGGCTTTGTATTGAGGGTAAGACTGAGTCTGAGTGAAAACTGGCTCAAATCCAAGCAATAACAGCGTTAAAAGCTATTGAAATAGTAGTGATCAGCGACCGAAGGGCGCGCCGCCCAGCTTGGTGCCGGCCTTGATGCCGCGCTTGGCAAACCAGCCCTGGTTCATCTCCAGCACATAGCGCACGGGCTTGGCCGAGCAGTGGGAGTCGTCGGTCATGGGCTGCATGTCCGCCAGATTGACGATGGTGCCGTCGTCGGCCACAAAGGCCGCGGTCAGCGGCAGTATGGTGTTGCGCATCCAGAAGCACTGCACGCCGGGCACCTCGAACACAAACAGCATGCCCTCCTGCTGGGGCATTTCCTTGCGGAACATCAGACCGATTTCGCGCTGGCGCTCGGTCACGGCCAGCTGCGTGTCTATGCGGTACATGCCCGCCGTCAGGTCCGTGCGGCGCAGATTCATCTGCGGCTGGCCTTGATCGCCGGCCATGGCCGGAGCGGCGCCCAGCAGTCCGAACAGGGTCGCTGCGGCCAGCGCCATGGCGCGCGCGCGCCAGCCGTACTGGCGCGAGTCAGAGGTCTGGCTGGAGAAATTCTTCATAAGCCTTGCATGCCAAAAAAGGAATCGAAAGCCGAGAGCCTAAGGCATGGCGCCTGAATTTCGGCTGAAATCGGCCCGCCTCAAACCACAAAGCCCACAGAAATTTGCATTCTGCGGGCTTTGCGCGCTTGCCGGCAGCAGCGGCCGGAGCTCAAGACCTGGGCTATGCCGGTGCAGCAGTTCAGCGTCGGTCAAGCGGCGGGCTTTTCAGCTTTCTTGGTGCTGTGTTTGGTGTGCGATTTGCCATGCTTGTGCATGGACTTCGCATGCTTGGCTGCGGGGGCAGGGGCTGCAGCTGGTGCCGCAGCGGGAGCGGCGGGGGCAGCGGCGGCCGGCATGGCAGCAGGAGCGGTGGCTGCGGCTGGCGCAGCAGGGGCGGCGGCAGGTTTCGCAGGCGCAGCGGCTTGGGCGAATGCGCCAGCGGCGAACGTACCGGCAATCAGGACAGCGAGTAGTTTTTTCATGTGTGCCAATTTCCTAAAGATGCGGCAATGCCAGGTTTCAGGGTTTTGTGCAGCGCAGACTATCCGCGCCTCACACTCATTCAACGGCGGTGCTGTGCCGGCGTTGACAGGTTTTTACCGGCGGTTTCTTAGAATTTGCACTGTGCAGTGGTGTCAGAATTCGGTCATATGCAAAATGCACCAGCAAGGTGCGCCGCCGCACACCATCAAGGACTAGGAGATTCCAGAGCATGAGCGCTTCCCAGCACATCCAGGTACCGCCGCAGGGCGAGAAAATCACCGTCAATGCGGACATGACGCTGAACGTGCCCGATCAACCCATCATTCCCTTCATCGAAGGCGATGGCGTGGGCGTGGATGTGACGCCGGTGATGCGCAAGGTGGCCGATGCCGCCGTGGCCAAGGTCTATGGCGCCAAGCGCAAGATCCAGTGGATGGAGGTGTTTGCGGGCGAGAAGGCCACGCGCCTCTACGGTCCCGATATGTGGCTGCCCGAGGAGACGGTGGCCGCGGTGCGCGACTACGCGGTGTCCATCAAGGGGCCGTTGACCACGCCTGTGGGCGGGGGCATACGTTCGCTGAACGTGGCGCTGCGCCAGGAACTGGACCTGTTCGTCTGTCTGCGTCCCGTCAAATACTTCGATGGCGTGCCCTCGCCGCTGAAGGAGCCCGAGAAGACCGATATGGTCATCTTCCGCGAGAACTCGGAAGACATTTACGCGGGCATCGAGTACGCGGCGGGCAGCGAGAACGCGCAAAAGCTCATCAACTTCCTGTCCAAGGAGATGGGGGTCAACAAGATCCGTTTTCCGCTGAGCTCGGGCATCGGCGTCAAGCCCGTGTCCCGGGAGGGCACCGAGCGCCTGGTGCGCAAGGCCATACAGTACGCGATAGACAACAACCGCCCCAGCGTGACCCTGGTGCACAAGGGCAACATCATGAAG
>JAFAIY010000287.1 GCA_019236485.1 Comamonas sp.
AATCGTGCGGGCCGTCGATTTCCACGGGCGGGCGCAGCTCGGTGGGCCGGTCTTCCCAGACGAACGCGTCGCCCTTGAGCGCCACGCCGCGCTCCAGCCATCGGCCCTGGGTTCGCTGCAGCAGCTGCACGGGCATGGCGTCCAGCACCTCGTTGCCTATGATCACGCCCTCCATGGTTTCGGGCAGGGCATCGACCCAGCGCAGCAGATGCTCGTATTTGGTCAGCGCCAGCTTCTGGCGCGCGCGCAGCGTGCCCGAGAGATCGACGATGGTGTAGCGCTCGGGCAAAGCCCCCTGCGCGGCCAGCTCGTCGAGGATCTGCAGCGCCAGCGCGCCCGTGCCGGCGCCGAATTCCCAGATCTCGCGGGTATCCGTTTTTTGTAGCGCTTCACGCAGCTGCGCCGCCACCAGCTGGCCGAAAATCGGGGAGATTTCGGGCGCCGTAACAAAGTCGCTGCCCGACTCGGGCATGGCACCGAACTTGGCCGTCTCATTGGCGTAATAGCCCAGGCCCGGCACATAGAGCGCCAGCTCCATGAAACGGTCGAAAGGCAGCCAGCCGCCCGCGGCGGCAATCTCCTTGGCAATGCGCGATTGCAAGGCGCTCGTTAAACTTGAGGGTTCTGTCGTCACAACCCGCATTTTCCACGAATGTCCTCACCCGCCCGACCACGCACAGTATTGGTGACCGGTTCCGCCCGTCGCCTGGGACGCGACATGGCCCTGGCCCTGGCCCGTGCGGGCTGGCAGGTAGCCGTGCATTACCGCGACTCGCACGAAGAAGCCATGCAGACCGTAGCGGCCTGCGCGCAGCTGTCTGGCGACAGTGCGGCCTTCGATGCGGATTTCTTTGACGAGGAATCGGTGCGCGCCCTGGTGCCGCGCGTGATCGCGCACTTTGGCCATGTCGACGCCGTGGTCAACAACGCCTCGCTGTTCGAGCACGACGATGTGCAGAGCTTCAGCTATGTGGCGCTGGAAGCCCATTTGCGCAGCAATACCGGCGCGCCCATTCTGCTGGCCCAGGCCCTGCACGCCCACCTCAACGAGCGGGCCGCGGCCGGCGAGGAGCAGGCCCATGGCGCCGTGGTCAATGTGCTGGACCAGAAGCTCTGGAACCAGAACCCCGATTTTCTGAGCTACACCCTGTCCAAGGCGGCTCTGGAAGCGGCCAACACCGTGCTGGCCCTGGCGCTGGCGCCGCGCGTGCGCGTGGTCGGCGTGGCCCCGGGCCTCACGCTGACCAGCCATATGCTGAGCCAGGAGCGCTTCGAGCAGCTGCATGCCATGAGCCCGCTGGGCCGCTCCTCGAGCTCCGAGGACGTTGCTGCGGCCGTGTGCTTCGCACTGGAGAACCGCGCGATGACGGGCACCACCCTGCTGGTCGATGGCGGCCAGCACTTACAGCGCTTCGAGCGCGATTTTTCGATGATGTGAATGCCTGCCGCGCATCACAGACCTGCAAGCCATGACTTCCACTTCCGGACAACAGATACTCACGCTCACCGGGCTGCGCTTTGATGCCAGCCTGGGCATTCTGGCGCATGAGAAACAAGAGCCCCAGCCTATCCAGGTCGATGCCGAACTCAATCTCGGCCCCCAGCCGCTGGCGCCGCGCGACGACGACATCCTCCACGTGCTGGACTACCGCAAGGTGCGCCAGATCATCATCGACGAATGCAAATCCGAGCATGTGAACCTGCTCGAGAGCCTGATCGGCAAGCTGGCCCAGCGCCTGCTGCAGCTGCCCGGCGTGCGCGGCGTGCGCGTGAAGATTGCAAAACTGGAAATTTTTGAAGACTGCGAAGTCGCCATTCGCATCGAAACCGGACAATGGTGAACCCCATGAATGCTGTAAACGACAACCCCTGGATTGCCGAAGAGGCCGAAGCCCTGGACGCGGCTGAAACCGCTGCTACGCCCGAGGGCGCGGCGCACGAGGGCGAGGCCAAGCCCAACAAGATCAAGATCGAGCGCGAGCAGATCAAGCTGGAAAAGCGCCTGTGCCGCGAAGTGGGCAAGGCCATCCTCGACTACAACATGATCGAGGAAGGCGACAAGATCATGGTCTGCATGTCGGGCGGCAAGGACAGTTACACCCTGCTGGACATTCTGCGCAAGCTGCAAAAGCGTGCGCCCGTGAAGTTCGACATCGTGGCCGTGAACCTGGACCAGAAGCAGCCGGGCTTCCCCGAGCACATCCTGCCCGAGTACTTCCAGTCCATAGGCGTGGACTACCACATCGAGAATCAGGACACCTACAGCGTCGTCAAGCGCGTGGTGCCCGAAGGCAAGACCACCTGCGGCCTGTGCTCGCGCCTGCGCCGCGCCATCCTGTACAAGGTGGCCGACCAGCTGGGCTGCACCAAGGTGGCCCTGGGCCACCACCGCGACGACATCGTGCAGACCATGATGCTCAATATGTTCTACGGCGGCCGCATGAAGGGCATGCCGCCCAAGCTGGTCAGCGACGACGGCAAGCATGTGGTGATCCGCCCGCTGTGCTATGTGCCCGAAAAGGACACCACGCGCTGGGCCCAGTACCAGAACTTCCCCATCATCCCCTGCAACCTCTGCGGCAGCCAGGACGGCCTGCAGCGCGTGGCCATTGGCGAGATGCTGCGTGAATGGGAAAAGAAGTTCCCGGGCCGCATCGAGAGCATGTTCCGCGCCATGGGCAATATCGTAACCACGCACATGATGGATCCGCAGTTGCACGATTTCAAGAACGCCAAGGCCACTGGCATCGCCGATCCCAACGGCGACATGGCGTTTGACCATGAGGAGCTGCCAACCACTGCCAGCCTGCCCGGCATGCAGGTGATACAACTGTCCTGAAGACAGGCGTTGAACTAAACCCGGACCCACCGGTCCAAGCAAAGGCCCATCTTCATGGGCCTTTGTCGTATAGAAAGCATCACCATGAACCTGCGCAACACCCGAATTCGCTGGATCGGCGCCATGGCCCTGGCGGCCGCCGCCCTGCTGAGCGGCTGCAGCACGGTGCGCGAAGTCAACAGCACGGTGCAAAGCTATTCCTCGCTGGGCGCCATGCCCGCGCCGCCAACCTACAGGCTGGAAACCCTGCCCTCGCAGCAGGGCCAGATGAGCTTTGCGGCCGTCGAGGCCCAGGCCCAGCAGGCGCTGGCCCGCGTAGGCCTGACGCGCGACGATGCGCACTCCAGCCTGGTGGTGCAGATCGGCGCCGTGGCCCGCTATGCGCGCGACTATGCGAGCTGGCCCTATTACGACCCCTGGGGCCCGCGCTGGGGCTGGGGCATGGGCTACGGCCGCGGCTGGGGTTGGGGTTTTGGCGGCAGCATGATGATGGACGGCCCGCCGCTCGAGTACTACCGCGCCGTGAGCCTGGTGATGCGCGACCTCAAGACCCAGCAGATCGTCTACGAGACCTCGGCCCAGCGCCAGGATGTCTGGACCGACGATCCGGCCATCTTCGGCATTCTGTTCGACGCGGCACTGACCGGCTTCCCGCGCCCGCCGCAGGGCGCGCGCAATGTCCGCACCGTGATCCAGCCACCCCAGAGCGCCGCGAACAGCGCACCCGCGGCGCCGGCCGCAGCCCCGGCGCCGGCTCCCGCCAGCCCCGCGCGCTGAGCGGGCCGACCGCACGTTTTTGCAATCTTCCACACTTGCCTGCGCCGGCCCGAGGTCGGCGCATGCTAACGTGCAGACCTTGAGGATATGCGGCTCTGCCGCTCACCACGGAAAGGAATACAGCATGAAGCGATTTGCGCTCTCTGCGCTGGTCTGTGCCACCCTGGCCGCCAGCGCCTTCAGCGTCCAGGCCAACGGCCTCGGCGATGCCTTGCGCGGCCAGCTGGGCGGCGCCGCGGACAGCGGCTCCGGCGCCTCGGGCCTGGGCGGCATGCTGGGCGGCGGCTCGGGTGCGGCCTCGGCGCTGGGCCTGGGCGGGCTCGCAGGCTCAGGCACGGCCAGCAATGCGGCCGGCGTCATCACCTACTGCATGAAGAACAACTACCTGAACGCCGACAAGGCCAGCCAGGTCAAGAACCAGCTGCTGGGCAAGCTGGGCCTGGGCCAGAAGGAAGAGCCCAAGGACCA
>JAFAIY010000373.1 GCA_019236485.1 Comamonas sp.
GGCGGCGCAGCTGCAGCAGCCGCTCCAGCGGCGCCAGCAGATGGCGGGTCCGCATCCAGGCCATGTCGCCGGGCTCCAGCGCCGTGGGACCTTCGATGATCTTCCAGCCCAGCTCCTGCCAGACCGCTTGCGTGCCTATGCGCCGGCTTTCGGTATCGCAGCCATGGACCAGCACGGCCAGGCCCTGCCGGGCCAGCAGGCCCGCTAGCAGCGGCGTGAGATTGGCCAGTTTGCGGGCCCCGTTGTAGCTGGGGATGACGACCACGGGCCCGGCCGCATCGGCCTGCGGCCAGGCCGGCAGGCGCTGCAGCGTGGCATCGAGAAAGCCTGCGAGCTCGTCGGCGCTTTCGCCCTTGAAGCGCATGGCGATGCAAAAGCCGCCCAGTTCCAGATCACTGACCCGGCCGTCGAGCAACAGTCCCATCAGCTCACAGGCCTGGGCCCGCGTCAGAGAGCGTGCGCCCTTGCTGCCGCGGCCGATTTCCTTGATGTAGTGGCTGATGCTCATGATGGAATCAATTGTCGTCATAAAAATCTGTTTTTATAAGACGATTTGGTTATATGTAAAATCTTGAGCGGCGCTGCCCAGCCCGGGCCAGGGCTAGGTGGCGGTGAAGATTGCTGACATTTGCGGCCACGCGGGGCGCGTACCATGGGGATTGTTTTTGAGGAGCATCTGACATGACCGGCAACGCATCTATGACCGACGAACTGATGGGCCAGCTGCAGGGCGAACCCATGCAAGGGCTGGCGCAGCAACTGGGCATCGATTCCGCCCAGGCCGAGCAGGCCGTGGGCGTGGCCCTGCCCATGCTGTTTGGCGCGCTGGGCCAGAACGCCGCCCAGCCCCAAGGGGCAGCAGACCTGCTCGGCGCGCTGCAGCGCGATCACAGCAGTGCCGGCGGCGCCCTGGATCTGGGAGGGCTGCTGGGCGGCCTGCTCGGTGGGGCGGGCGGCGGTGGCCTGGGCGGCATCCTGAGCTCGGTGCTGGGCGGCGCTGCGGCGGGCGGCGCCAATGCCTCGCAGGTAGATGGCGGCTCCATACTCGGTCATATCTTCGGCGGCAACCAGCAGCAGGCCGAGTCCCAGCTGGGCCAGGCCACGGGCCTGGGGTCCAATGCGGGCCAGCTGATGGCCATGCTGGCACCCATCGTCATGTCCTTCCTGGCCAAGCGCGTGCAGAGCCAGGGCATGGAGGCCGGCGATCTGGGCAATGCTCTGGGTCAGGAGCACAGCCAGATCCAGGCCCAAGGAGGAGCGGCGGGCGGGATTCTGGGCAGCCTGCTGGACCAGAACGGCGACGGCAAGCTGGACATGGGTGATCTGCTCAAGCTGGGCGGCAGCCTGCTCGGCGGACGACGCTGATAGGCATTTGATGACAGCATCAAGGCAGCTTCGGCTGCCTTTCCCACATCTGCATGCGGGCATCGCCTGATTGCCGCAATGCAACCAGCTACTCACACTGGTTTCAGCCATCATGCAGTGGTGCATGATTTGCCGATCCCGAAAGGAGGACCTGATGACGACCGTAGCCGATATCCTGCGCGCCAAAGGCACTAGCGCCATTCACAGCGTTGCCCCCTCCGACACCATGCTGGCTGCGCTGCAGCTCATGGCCGACAAAAGCATAGGCGCGCTGATGGTGCTGGAAGACGGCGCGATCGCGGGCATCGTGACCGAGCGCGATTACGCGCGCAAGATCGCCTTGCAGGGCCGCAGCTCGGCCAATACCGAGGTCAGCGAGGTCATGACGCGCAAGGTGCACTGCGTGCTGCCGCACCAGACCAGCGAGGAGTGCATGTCGCTGATGACCAGCAACCGCATCCGCCACCTGCCGGTGGTCAATGCGCAGCGTCAGCTGCTGGGCCTTATCTCTATCGGCGACATCGTCAAGGAAATCATTTCGGAGCAGCAGTTCACGATCCAGCAGCTGGAACACTATATTTCCGGCACCAGGCAGATAGGCTGAGCGCCAGCAGCTATCGATACGATAGTAAGTGGCAGGCGCCCAGTAGGCGAAAGGCGGGCAGGGCCAATGCCCGCCTTTTCTGCGTCCGCAGGCCGCAGGTTCTACACTTGCGGCCATGAGTTTGCTGATCCTGGGAATCGAATCCTCTTGCGATGAAACCGGTGTGGCCCTGGTGCACGCACCGGACGGGCAGGGCGTGCCCACCTTGCTGAGCCACGCGCTGCATAGCCAGATCGAGATGCACCGCGCTTATGGCGGCGTGGTGCCCGAGCTGGCCAGCCGCGACCATATCCGCCGTGTGCTGCCGCTGACCGAGAAGGTGCTGGCCGATGCCGGAGTGCAGCTCGACGCCGTCGATGTGGTGGCTTTCACGCGCGGCCCGGGCCTGGCGGGCGCCTTGCTCGTGGGCTCCGGCGCGGCCTGTGCCATGGCCGCGGCCTTGGACAAGCCCGTGCTCGGCGTGCACCACCTCGAAGGCCATCTGCTCTCGCCGTTCCT
>JAFAIY010000471.1 GCA_019236485.1 Comamonas sp.
CGCACCAGCATCACCACGCCCACATAGGGATCGAACCAGCTGTCCACGATCATGGCGCGCAGGGGCGCGTCGGGATTGCCCTTGGGCGCAGGCACCTTGGCCACGATGGCTTCGAGGATCTCGTCTATGCCCATGCCGGTCTTGGCCGAGCAGGGAATCGCGTCGCTGGCATCGATGCCGATCACGTCCTCGATTTCGGCCTTGGCGTTGTCGGGATCGGCCTGGGGCAGATCCATCTTGTTGAGCACCGCAAACACTTCCACGCCCAGGTCCAGCGCGGTGTAGCAGTTGGCTACGGTCTGCGCTTCCACGCCCTGGGAAGCATCGACCACCAGCAGCGCGCCCTCGCAGGCCGACAGCGAACGCGAGACCTCGTACGAGAAGTCCACGTGGCCCGGGGTGTCGATCAGGTTCAGGTTGTAGATCTGGCCGTCCTTGGCCTTGTACTGCAGCGCAGCGGTCTGCGCCTTGATGGTGATGCCGCGCTCTTTCTCGATATCCATCGAGTCCAGCACCTGGGCTTCCATATCGCGGTCGGCGAGGCCACCGCAGCGCTGAATCAGGCGGTCCGCCAGCGTGGACTTGCCATGGTCAATGTGCGCAATGATGGAGAAATTACGGATGTGATTCATCAACGAGAAAGACGACTTGGAATTGAAAAAACAGTGGCTAGGACAGGCAAGAAAAAAGGGCGCGTCCTTCAGCGGCGCGCCCTTAACCAACAATCTCTGGCAACTGCGATAGTTGGGACTTCATTGTAGGCAAAACTGGCCGCAAACCAAGACCCAGCAAGGCTTGACAAGTTTCGGTTTGTGCTTTTTGATTTCATTTATCAACAATTTATCCACAAACCCGAAAGCGCCATTTACCCATCAACAGCCGGAGATTGCAAGGGCTTTTGCACCGCTTGAAAACCGCCTCTCAGCGCAGCTTTTTTTGCGTCCAACCACCATGCATTTGCGTTGGATTCTACCCAATGGCATAGGGGCACTGGCGGGCCAGGGCTTGCAGCCATTCCGGATCATGAAATGGATGCCGCCGCGGCCTAGTTCGAGCCCGCTCACTTGGCGGGGCGGATCAGCACATACTGGGCCCAGTCGCCGCGGCGCACCAGCACATTGACGGGTTTGCTCTTGTCGGCCTTGGCCCAGGCAGCCTCGAAGCTCTTGAGATCGCCGACCTCGGCATTGGCCAGCTGCAGGATCACGTCGCCTTCGCGCAGGCCCGCACGGGCCGCAGCATCCACGGCCGACATCACGCGCACGCCGCCCTTGACGGCCAGCTCCTTCTTCTGGGCCGCCGTGAGCTCGCCCAGGGTCAGGCCCAGAGGCTTGTTCTCCAGCGCCCCCTGGGAGGACTTGCCGCCGCCGCTGCTGGTCTTGACCTTGCCGGCCTCGTCGGCAGGCACTTCGGCAATCACCAGATTCAGGTCCTTGAGCTTGCCGCGGCGCAGCACGGTCAGCGTGCTCTTGGTGCCGGGCTTGGTATTGCCCACCATGCGCGGCAGATCGGAGACCTTCTCGATGGCCTTGCCGTCGAACTTGGTGATCACGTCACCGGCCTCGACCCCCGCCTTGGCGGCCGGCGAATCGGGCTCGATCGCCGAGACCAGAGCGCCTTCGGGCTTGCCCAGGCCTATGGATTCCGCAACCTCCTTGGTCACCGGGCCGATCTGCACGCCGATGCGGCCGCGCGTGACCTTGCCCGAGGCGCGCAGCTGATCGCTGACGCGCGCGGCCTCGTCGATGGGAATGGCAAAGGAAATGCCCATGAAGCCGCCCGAGCGCGAATAGATCTGGCTGTTGATGCCCACCACCTCGCCGCGCATATTGATCAGTGGGCCGCCCGAATTGCCGGGGTTGATGGCTACATCGGTCTGGATGAAGGGCAGATAGTCGCCGGTGTCTCGCTGCTTGGCCGAGACGATGCCGGCCGTCACCGAGTTATCGAGGCCGAACGGCGAGCCTATGGCCATCACCCATTCGCCGACACGCAGCTTGCTCACATCGCCGATCTTCACGGCGGGCAGATTCTTGGCATCGATCTTGACCACGGCCACATCGGTGCGCTTGTCGGAGCCCACGATCTTGGCCTTGAACTCGCGCTTGTCGGTCAGCGTGACGATGACCTCGTCGGCGCCCTCCACCACATGGGCATTGGTCATCACATAGCCGTCGGCCGTGAGCACAAAGCCCGAACCCACGCCACGTGGCTGCTCTTCCTCGGGCTGGGAGCCGCGCGGCTGGCGCTGGCGCGGTACATTGGGCACGGGCAGGCCGAAGCGGCGGAAGAACTCCAGCATGTCTTCATCCATGCCCGACGAATCGGCTCCGTTGTTGGAGACCTTCTCCAGCGTGCGGATATTGACCACCGAGGGGCCGACCTGGTCGACCAGATCCGTGAAGTCCGGCAGGCCGCGCGCCGTGGCCGCACTCTGGGCATGGGCGGCGGAAACCGGCAGCAGGGCCGTACCGGCCAAGGCGGCCGCGGCCATGGCACTGGCCAGGGCGGTGGCAGAAACACGGGATTTGAGCGTCATCCAGGCAGCTGTGCGCATCGTTGTGGTTTCCTTGTTCGAGTCGTCTGACGGTCCAGGGCCTGCGGTTCAGGCGCTGCAATAAAGACAAGCCGCAAAATCTTCATTCTGGCAAAGCCGGGGCCGGACCGAAAGAGCCAGGCGGGCCGCCGGAGAAGCCGGCTGCGGTCTACGGGGTGAGAAAACAATATTCTGGGGCCGGACGCAGCAAAATCAATAGCTGCTTGCGCAGCCGGCATCCGGGTTTGAGGGCCGGGGCATCAATGTCTGGTGGCCGTGGCAAAGCTGGCATTGCGCAAAAAGCTGGCCGGCATCTGCAGATTGGGCGCGCTGCTGTACTGCGGGTGTGCGGCCAGCAATTCGTCCAGGCGCGGATCGCGCAACATCATCGTCTGCCCGTTGGGGCCGGAAACCGCCACCACGGTGGACGACTGGGCTTCAGCCCCCAGCGGCATGGCCACCTCCTGGGTGGTGGCGACCTCGGGCGCGGGAGCTGCGGCCATCACAGCCTGGGGACTGAGCGCGGCCAGCTGGGTGCCGCCCTGACGCCCCGACAGGCTGCCGGCACCGCCCAGCATCACCCCCCAGCCCACGGCAGCCACGGCGGCCACCGAAGCAAAACCGGCCGCCATCTTCCAGCGGAAGACCGAGGCATTCGCGGCCTGGCGCGCGGGCAGGCCCACGACTGCGCCGCCAGCTCTTTCCTCTGCACCCGTGGCGATCTGCTCCAGCCCGCCGCTTGCCAGCGAATCGGCAGCTTCCGCGGTGACGCCGGGCAGATGAATGCCCAGCACCGGCTCGCGCTCCATATGGGCACGCACACCGCTGAGGATGTCGTGCTGGCTATGGTGGGCCAGCTCGGGCGAGCGCAGCACATCGCCGATCAAGTGGTACATGCGCCAGGACTGCTGGCCTTCGTCGCTTTCCGCAAAGGAGAGCACGGCCTGCATATGCTGCGCAGCAGCCTCGCCATCCACCAGGGCCGACAGCTGTTCGCGCTTGATCAGTTCGTCATTCATGAAGTTCACCTGCTCCTGTCCTACCAACGCTTGCCACTCTGGCGCTCCAGCAGGGGCTTGACCCTGGCCGAAATCGCCTCGCGGGCCCGAAAAATGCGCGAACGCACCGTACCAATGGGACAATCCATGGCCTGCGAGATTTCCTCATAGCTCAGGCCCTCGATCTCGCGTAGCGTCACCGCCTGGCGCAGATCCTCGGGCAAGGCATCCATGGCCGCACTCACGGCCGCGGCGATTTCCTGGGCCGCAAGCACGGTTTCCGGGGTTTCCTGGGTGGTTAGTTCCTGCGCCAGGCCAGAAGTTTCATCCTCGTCGCCGCCGGAGTTCAGCGCGCTTTCGGTGATCACCGGCGAGCGGCGCATTTCCATCAAGGCCTTCTTGGCGGTATTGACGGCGATGCGGTACAGCCAGGTATAGAACTGCGCTTCGCCGCGGAACTGGTGCAAGGCCTTGTAGGCACGGATAAAGGTTTCCTGGGTGATGTCCTGCACCAGATCCACATCGCGCACCATGCGCCCCACCAGCCTCTCGATGCGGCGCTGGTATTTGATGACCAGCAGCTCGAAAGCCCGGCTATCACCTGCATTGGCACGTTCGACCAGAGCCAGATCGCTGTCTGAGGAGGGGGTGGGAAAATCGGGTGGTGTCATGAAAAGCCAAGCGGCGTGCCGCCATAACCGGCGGGCGTCAGCCCTGCTCTGCCAGCGGCACAATCGATGAATATACCGCACGCCGCAAGTCTCCCCACTGCGCAGGGCTGTGGCCCCGGGCTACGAAAATCCATAGCACCTGGCGCTTGCCAGTCCTAGGCTGTGCGGCAGAATCATGCGAGAGCTGCAGCCAGAGCCAGTTGCCGCCATCCAGCCCCAGGCGCAGGCGCATGGCCGGCGCGGCGGCATGCATGCGCGGCGGCGACTCCTCCAGCTGCCAGCCCTCACCGTCCCAGAGCAGCCTGCCCCGAGGCCAGAGCCGCCACTGCCGCCATAACAGCCAGGCGGCGGCCAGCAAGGCCGAAACCGCTGCCGCGGCCTGAACCCAGCCGGCCCAGGCTTGCAGGCACCAGAGCAGCATGGCCGACAGCAAGACCAGCCACAGCAGCAGCAAGCCGCCCGCAGCCCAGCCGGGCCGCTCGAACGCATAGGCCACGGCGGGAGCGTGATAGCGCGCACTCATAGCTTGCCAGTGTGCAAACCCCGCCGGGCTGGACGGCTAGGGAAAGCACTGCCATCGCCCGGCCGGAAAGCACAAAGCCCGCAAGGCCGGGCCTGTGCGGGCCTGAGCAACGGTCGGCGCGGCTTAGACGCGCTTGAAGACCAGGGTGCCGTTGGTGCCACCAAAGCCGAAGTTATTCTTCACGGCCACCTCGAGCTTGGCGTCACGCGCGGTATTCGCGCAGTAATCCAGATCGCAGTCGGGGTCCTGGTTGAGCAGGTTGATGGTCGGTGGAATTTTCTGGTCGTGCAGCGCCATCACGGTGAACACGCTCTCGATGCCGCCGGCGCCACCCAGCAGGTGGCCGGTCATGGACTTGGTCGAGCTGACGACCAGGCCCTTCTTCGCGTACTCACCCATGGCCGCCTTGATGGCGTTGGACTCGTTGGTATCGCCCAGCGGGGTCGAGGTGCCGTGCGCATTCAGGTAGTTGACCTGATCCTGGTTCACACCGGCGTTGCGCAGAGCATTGAGCATGGCGCGGCGCGGGCCGTCCATGTTGGGAGCCGTCATATGACCGGCATCGGCACTCATGCCGAAGCCCGCCAGCTCCGCGTAAATCTTGGCGCCACGGGCCTTGGCGTGTTCGTACTCCTCGAGCACCATCACGCCCGCCCCCTCGCCGAGCACAAAGCCGTCACGGTCCTTGTCCCAGGGGCGCGAGGCAGCCTTGGGGTCGTCGTTGCGCGTGGAAAGCGCACGCATGGCGGCAAAACCGCCCACGCCCAGAGGCGATACGGTGGCTTCCGTGCCACCGGCCACGACGATGTCGGCATCGCCGTATTCGATCATGCGTCCCGCTTCGCCGATGCAGTGCAAGCCTGTGGTGCAGGCGGTCACGATCGACAGATTCGGCCCCTTGAAGCCAAAGCGCATGGACACATGCCCTGCCACCATATTGATGATGGAAGCAGGCACGAAGAACGGCGTGATGCGGCGCGGACCGCGGGCAGCCAGTTCTGCGTGGGTGTTCTCGATCAGCGGCAGGCCGCCAATACCCGAGCCGATCACGCAGGCGATGCGTGTGGCCAGGTCTTCGGACAGGGCTTCGCCTGTGGGCAGGCCTGCGTCCAGAACGGCTTGCTCCGCAGCCGCAATGCCGTAATGAATGAAGCTATCCATGGAGCGCGCATCCTTGGCGCTCATGTACTTCTCCACATCAAATCCCTTGACCTCACCCGCAATCTTGCAGGAGAAGTTCGACGCATCGAACTTGGTGATGAGGTCAATACCGGACTGGCCGGCCAGGAGGTTGGCCCAGGCTTCGCCCACCGTGTTGCCCACGGGGGAAATGCAGCCCAGGCCGGTCACGACAACGCGACGACGGCTCATGCGTTCAAACCTTTAACTGATCGCTGAAAAAAGACCTTAGGCCTTTTGATGGGTGTTGGCGTAGTCGATGGCGTTTTGCACCGTCGTGATCTTTTCAGCGTCTTCATCGGGGATTTCGATGCCGAATTCATCTTCCAGGGCCATCACCAGTTCCACTGTGTCCAGGGAGTCAGCGCCCAGGTCGGCCACGAAGGCCTTTTCGTTGGTCACTTGGGACTCTTCAACGCCGAGTTGTTCAGCAATGATTTTTTTGACACGTGCTTCGATATCGCTCATGGTTTCCCTCAGGGGGTTGTGAATGAACCCGCGATTCTAGCCGTTTCGGGCAAAGTCCCTTGGCGGCTGGCCGTCGCGAGGAAACGGCCACTGAACTTGCAAAAATGTTCAGCTTCTGGCAGCAAGTGCGACAAATACCGCACGAACCGCCGAAATTCTTTACATGTACATGCCGCCGTTGACGTGCAGTTCCTGGCCCGTCACATAGCCTGCGCCGGCGGATGCCAGATAGGCCACGGCATGCGCGATGTCGCTGGGCTGGCCCAGGTCACCCATGGCGATCTGCGCCTTCAGAGCAGCCTTCTGCGCCTCCGGCAGATCGGCCGTCATATCGGTGGCGATGAAGCCCGGGGCCACACAGTTCACGGTGATGCCGCGGCTGCCCAGCTCCTTGGCCAGAGCGCGCGTCATGCCGGCCACGCCGGCCTTGGCGGCCGCGTAGTTGGCCTGACCCGCATTGCCCGAGGCACCGACCACGCTGGTGATGCTGATGATGCGGCCGAAACGCTGCTTCATCATGGGGCGAATAGCCGCACGGCTGACTCGGAAAACAGCCTTCAGATTGGTGTCCTGCACCGCATCCCAGTCGTCGTCCTTCATGCGCATGGCCAGGGTGTCGCGGGTGATGCCGGCGTTGTTGACCAGCACATGCAGGCCGCCGTCGTTCTTGACGATGGAGTCGATCAACGCTTCCACGGCCGCGCCGTCGGTCACGTTGAGCGTGACGCCGCGGCCGCCGAACGCGGACAGTGCCTGGGAAATCTTCTCGGCACCCGTATCGGAGGTGGCGGTACCGATCACTTGATAGCCGCGCGAGGCCAGCTCCTGTGCGATGGCAGCGCCGATGCCACGGGTGGCGCCGGTCACCAGGGCAATCTGAGGCTTGGTCTGGTTATCAGTCATGCGAGCAATTCTTTCACGTCAGCCAGTGTGGCCGTGTCATACAGGGGCGCACCCGTCAGGTCCGCGTCAATGCGCTTGGTCATGCCGGCCAGCACCTTGCCGGGACCGCATTCGACCAGATGGCTCACGCCGCGGGCCTTGATGGCCTGCACGCACTCCACCCAGCGCACGGGGCCGAAGGCCTGACGATACAGGGCGTCGCGAATGGCGGCAGCGTCCGTTTGGACGGCGACATCGATGTTGTTGATGACGGGGATCAGGGGCGCGGCCAGCGTCAGGTCCGCCAGCGCGGCCTTGAGCTTCTCGGCCGCGGGCTTCATCAGGCTGGAGTGGAAAGGCGCGGACACGGGCAGGGGTAGAGCGCGCTTGGCACCTGCGGCCTTCACGGCCTCGCAGGCCTTTTCCACGGCCAGCTTGCTGCCGGCAATCACGGTCTGGCCGGGGTCGTTGAAGTTCACGGCCTCCACGACCTCGGCACCGCCGAGCTGGGCCGTCACTTCGGCGCAGACCGCCTTGACCTTTTCCGCATCCAGAGCCAGCACGGCAGCCATGCCGCCCGTGCCCACGGGCACGGCATCCTGCATGGCGGCGGCGCGCAGGCGCACCAGGGGCGCGGCCTGGGCCAGCGTCAGCACGCCGGAAGCCACCAGGGCCGAGTACTCACCCAGCGAGTGGCCGGCCACCGCCTCGGGCAGCGCACCGCCCTCGGCCTGCCAGACGCGCCAGGCGGCCACACCGGCCACCAGCATCACGGGCTGGGTATTGGTCGTCAGCGCCAGCGCTTCCTTGGGACCTTGCTTGATCAGCAGACCCAGGTCCTCGCCCAGGGCTTCGGAGGCTTCGGCCACGGTCTTTGCGACCACTGGGTGATCGCCCCAGCCGTCCAGCATGCCCACGGACTGCGAACCCTGGCCGGGAAATACAAATGCGAACTTCTTCATATTTCTTAGTATAGAAAATACTTGCAGCGCTTGCATAGCAAGCGCTTACAGCTACATCTTGAGGAGCACCGCGCCCCAGGTGAAACCGCCGCCCACGCCCTCGAGCAGCACGGTCTGGCCGGGCTTGACCTGGCCCGAGCGCACGCCATGGTCCAGCGCCAACGGGATGGAAGCCGCCGAGGTATTGCCGTGCTGGTCGACGGTGACCACCACCTTGTCCATGGACAGCTTGAGCTTGCGCGCCGTACTCTGCATGATGCGGATATTGGCCTGGTGAGGGATCAGCCAGTCCACATCCGACTCCTGCAGGCCCGCTTTTTCCAGCGCCGCGCGGGCCGCCTTGTCCAGCACGCCCACGGCGAGCTTGAACACGGCCTGGCCGTCCATCTTCAGCAGCGGATCGCCGAGCACATTGCCACCCGAGACATGGCCCGGCACGCAGAGAATGCCCACATGGCTGCCGTCGGCATGCAGCTCGGCCGACAGAATGCCCGGCTGGTCCGAAGCTTCCAGCACCACGGCGCCGGCGCCGTCCCCGAACAGCACGCAGGTCGTGCGGTCGTTGAAATCCAGAATGCGGCTGAACACCTCGGAGCCCACCACCAGCACGCGCTTGGCCGCGCCGGTCTGGATCATGGAGTCCGCCACCGTGAGCGCATAGACGAAGCCGCTACACACGGCCTGCACGTCGAAGGCCGGGCAGCCATTGCTGATGCCCAGCTTGTGCTGCAGGATGGCCGCGGTCGAGGGGAAGACCATGTCCGGCGTGGACGTGGCGACAATGATCAGATCGATATCCTGGGCATTGATGCCCGCGGCCTCGATGGCCTTGCGGCTGGCTTCCAGCGCCAGATCGCTGCTGGCCACATCGGGAGCCGCAAAATGACGCGCGCGGATGCCGGTGCGCTCGACGATCCACTCGTCCGAGGTTTCGATGCCGCGCTGAGCCAGTTCTGCAGCCAGGTCGTTATTGGTCAGGCGACGGGGCGGCAGATAGCTGCCGGTGCCGATGATGCGTGCGTAGCGTCTCATGTCTTCTATCAGGGCGCCGCCGTGCCTTGCTCCGCCTGCGCCGCCAGCAGCAAAGGTGCGGCGGCGGCAATACGGCTGCGGACACGGTCAAGCAGGTTGTTGCGTGCCGCATCATACGCGCGGTTGAGCGCATGCTCGAAAGCCATTGCATCCGCCGAACCATGGCTTTTGAACACCAGGCCGCGCAGACCCAGCAGCGCCGCGCCGTTGTAGCGACGGTGATCGACGCGCTTCATCAGCGCAGTTAACACCGGATAGGCAATGATGGCCGCAATTTTGGTGAAGATATTGCGCTTGAATTCTTCCTTGAGAATGCCCGAAATCATCGACGCCACGCCTTCGGTGGTCTTGAGCGCCACATTCCCGACAAAACCGTCGCAGACCACGATATCCACCACGCCCTTGAAGGTGTCGTTGCCCTCCACATTGCCGTAGAAGTTGAGGTTGCCGGCCTCGCCCGCTGCGCGCAGCAGCTCTCCCGCGCGCTTGATGACCTCGCTGCCCTTGATCAATTCCTCGCCGATATTGAGCAGACCCACGCTGGGCGCTTCGGTGTTCTTGAGCGCCGAGACCAGGGCCGAGCCCATGACCGCGAACTGCAGCAGATGCTCGGCCGTGCAGTCCACATTGGCGCCCAGGTCCAGCATGGTGGTGTCGCTGCCCTTGGCATTGGGCAGGCCGAAAGCAATGGCGGGGCGGTCAATGCCATCCAGCGTCTTGAGCAGATAACGCGAAATCGCCATCAGCGCACCGGTATTGCCCGCGGAGACGGCGGCCTGAGCCGCGCCGTCCTTGACCTGCTGCACCGCCACGCGCATGGACGAATCCTTTTTCTTGCGCAAAGCCACTTCCACCGGGTCGTCCATGCTCACCACCTCGGTGGCGGCCACCAGCGTGGCACGTTCATGCTGGAAATTTGCCAACTCCTCGGCCTTGCCCACCAGCAGCAGCCGGGCATCGGGGTGAGAGTTCAGGAACTGACGGCACGCAGCCAGCGTGACGCGGGGGCCATGGTCGCCCCCCATGCAGTCAACAGCCAAAGTGATCATGGGCGACTGACAAGTCCATTTGGACCTGGGTTAAGGGTTGAACGGCCTGGAGACCGCGACAGGAGTTATCTGCAAAACCCGCCCGGGCATTGTGCTGCAAGGCCGCAGCCGGACTGACTTTGCAAATATCTCTTCATAAACACAAAGGCCCGCGCTACAAATAATGTAGCAACGGGCCTTGCGAGAACAGTCGTCGCTTAGGCTTCGGACTTGTTCTTCAGCACTTGACGGCCGCGGTACACGCCGTTGGGGCTGATGTGGTGGCGCAGATGGGTCTCACCGGTGGTGGGCTCCACGGCGATGCCGGGCACATTCAGTGCATTGTGCGAACGGTGCATGCCGCGCTTGGAGGGAGACTTCTTGTTTTGCTGAACAGCCATGATGGCTCCTGTGTATCTTGAAAGGGTTGGTAACACGACCCACGCATAAAAGTCAGGCAAAACTTTTGCCCTAGCGACGCACCATAGATGCATCCTTGTTTGCGTAAGCCCTAAAAAAACGCGATCAGCCCATTAAAGACACGAGGGGGATTCGCGCGAAGCTCATGATTATAGCGCAAACGCTTTTCATGACCTAGGCTGTCTCAAATCCCCATCGCATCGGTGGAGTGATCAGTCGGCAGACTTGCCCACATTGAGGGACTGCAGCACGGCAAAAGGATTCTCCTTCTGCTCATTGGCCTGCTCGAAATCGGCATCGCTGGACTCGAGCTTGACCGGCACCGGGCAGGTCTCATGGCGCGGCACCACAGGCACCTCCATCAGCAGCTCGTCCTCGATCAGCTCCAGCAGGTCGAACTCGCGGCTCAGTGCCAACACGTCCTCCTCGCTGTCGTCATCTTCCAGTTCTGCCGTCGCCTCGTCAGGCACGAAGCGGAATGACCGGTCCACAAAAAGGGGAATACGCGCCGCCGTCAGGCAGCGCTGGCAGGTCATGGGCAGCTCCACCTCGGCCGTCACATGCAGCCACACATGACCGTTGCCGCCGGTCTGGGTTACTAGCTCGCCCTCGGCCTCCCAGCGCACCTGGGGCGGCTCGCCTTCGACGGCCAGCGCATCCGCAGCCAGACGTTTGAAGTCCGACAATGGGGCCTGGCCTTGCAAATGACCGGCGGCCTGGGCGAAAGCACGCACATCCAGCCGGGTCGCAGAAAAATCCTTGCTCATGCAGCCAGTGTAAGAGAATCCCGCCATGCCCGACTTCTTGATTGCCGGACGCCTTGAGCGCCCATTGATCCTCGGCTCCACCTCCCGCTATCGCCGTGAGCTGCTCAGCCGCCTGCAACTGCCGTTCGAAACCGTCTCGCCCGAAGTGGACGAAACCCCGCTGAACGGGGAAACCCCTTACGAACTCAGCCTGCGCCTGGCCCGCGCCAAGGCCCAAGCCGTGGCCCGGCTGCATCCCGGCGCCATCGTCATCGGCTCCGACCAGGTACCCGAACTCGACGGCCAGCCGCTGTCCAAGCCCGGCACGCACGAGCGCGCCACAGAACAGCTGCGCCTGATGAGCGGCCGCCAGATGAATTTCCACACCGGCGTCTGCGTGAGCTGCGCCGAAACCGGCTTTGCCGAAGCCGGCGTGGTCACCGTGCAGGTGCGCTTTCGCACACTAAACGACGCCGAGATAGAGCGCTATCTGCGCACCGAGCAGCCTTATGACTGCGCAGGCTCGGCCAAGAGCGAGGGCCTGGGTATCGCGCTGCTCGATGCCATAGTCAGCGACGACCCCACGGCGCTGATAGGTCTGCCGCTGATCCGCACCTGCCAGTTGCTGCGTGCCGCGGGAGTGGTTCTGCCATGACCGCTGCTACTGAAAACAAAGCTGGCACCCTTTATCTGGTACCGGCCCCATTGGATTTCGGCTGCGAAAGCCAGACCGCGCTGACCGAAGTGCTGCCCGAGGGCACGCTGCGCCGCGCAGCCGCAATCACCCACTGGATCAGCGAGAACGCCAAGACCGCCCGCGCCTATCTCAAGCGCATAGACGCGCTGTTTCCGCTGGCCGCAGCACTGCAGACCCAGAACATTGCCGAGCTGCCGCGCGAAGCCCATAAAAAAGGCGACCACGGCAACAAGGGCGGCGCCGTGTTCGACCCCAAGCCGCTGCTGGCCCCGGCTCTGGCTGGCGAGGACATGGGACTGATCAGCGAGGCCGGCATGCCCGCCGTGGCCGACCCCGGCAGCTCCATCGTGCGCGCCGCCCATGACCTGGGCATACGCGTCGTGCCCCTGGTCGGCCCC
>JAFAIY010000477.1 GCA_019236485.1 Comamonas sp.
CAAAAGGGCTGCAACAGCAGCCCTTGGGAAGTGGAGGCGATGGCCGTGTCAGCGTGCGCTGGCCATGGCAAAGGACTCGGAGCCCGCATTGAGCTCGATGCGCATCTGCGCGGCCAGCTTGTCGAAGGCCGGACGGGCGGCCTTGGAGATGGGCCGGGCCGCGTCGCTGGACTGGGCGATGGTCAGCGGGTCGCGCTGCTCGCCCTTGACGCGGAACTCGAAGTGCAGGTGCGGGCCGGTGGCCCAGCCGGTCGAGCCCACGGCGCCGATGATGTCGCCCTGGTCCACGCGCTGGCCCTGCCTGACGTCGATGCGGCTCAGGTGGGCGTAGACCGTGGTGTGCTGGTTGGCATGCTCGACAAAGATCACATTGCCATAGCCGTTCTGCACGCCGGCGAAGGACACCGTGCCGTCGCCCACGGTACGCACCTTGGTGCCCGTGGGGGCCGCGAAGTCCGTGCCCAGATGGGCGCGCCAGGTCTTCTGGATGGGGTGCAAGCGCATGGCAAAGCCGCTGCTGATGCGCGAGAACTCCACGGGGTAGTTCAGATAGGCCTGCTGCAGGCTCTTGCCGTCCAGCGTGTAGTAAGCGCCTTTCTTGCCTTCCTCCTGGAACCACATGGCCTGATGGGTCTTGCCATTGTTGAGGAACTCGGTGCTCAGCACGCGGCCGGCGCGCAGAGGCTCGCCATCGGCCTCCAGCGACTCGTAGACCACGGCAAAGCGGTCGCCCTTGCGCAGACCGCGGCGGAAGTCCAGATCGCCCTGGAAGATGTCGGCCATCTGCATGGAGACGCTGTCCGGGATGTCGGAGGCATCGGTGGCCGCGAAGAAGGAGGAGCGGATCACGCCGCCGGCCAGACGCGGCGCAGCCGTCAGCTTGCCGGTTTCGATGCGCGTGCCGAGCTTGCCGTCGACGCGCTCCAGCGTCAGGCGGCGGAAGCTGCCGTCCTCATCCGGGGCCCAGCGCACGGTCAGCCGCGTGAGCTGGTGGTCGGGCGTGGTTTCGGCCGACACCAGGCGGCCGCTGCGGCCCAGCACATGCTGGCGCACGCTGTCGTCGCTGCGCATGAAGGCTGCGGCCTGCGGGTCGGCAATGCCCAGGCGCTGGAGCAGCGACTCGGGCGTGTCGTTGGCGCGCGTGGTTTCGGATCGGTACAGCGAGAACGACTGCAGATCGGTCAGATCCGCGAGCTCGTGGCCCTCGGCCAGCGAGGCCACGGGCTCGGTCAGGGTGCGTACGGGAAGGTCGGCGGGGTCGGGCCCCAGGCTGGCCACGGCGAAGGCGCCGCTGCCGCCGGTTAGCAAAATCGCCGCCAGCGCAGCCGTGGCGCGCCGGGGGTGCTTTTGCAGGGCCGAGGTCAACCGCGCGATGAAGGCACCGCCGGCATTTTTCAAGCCATTAATCAAAACGTTGAATCCTTGGGAGCGTGTCCGTGAAAGTGGAAAACCTGCCGGGCCGACACGCGATTCGAGAGCTCAACCGTTCCATATAAGTCCAAGCAAAGAGGTCTTTATGAGGGAGCAGTCTAAAATTGACCACAGCGACAAACTTCCAAGTATATCGACCGCGTCCTACCGCGGCTGCCGAAAAACCCTTATGAATCAATCTGCTGTTACAAGCTTTCCCGTGACCGACAGAGTGAACCAAGCGCTGGAAGTCACTCTGCGTGGAGTCGATGAATTGCTGCCCAAGGACGAGTGGGTCCAGAAGCTGGCCAGGTCCGAGGCCACGGGTGTGCCGCTGCGCATCAAGCTGGGCCTGGACCCCACGGCGCCCGACATCCACCTGGGCCATACCGTGGTGCTCAACAAGATGCGCCAGCTGCAGGATCTGGGCCACCAGGTGATCTTCCTGATCGGCGACTTCACCACGCTGATCGGCGACCCCTCGGGCCGCAACAGCACGCGCCCGCCGCTGACGGCCGAGCAGATCAAGGCCAATGCCGAGACCTATTACACCCAGGCCGCCAAGGTGCTGGACCCGGCCAGGACCGAGGTGCGCTACAACAGCGAGTGGTGCGACCAGCTGGGCGCGCGCGGCATGATCCAGCTGTCGGCCAAGTACACGGTAGCGCGCATGATGGAGCGCAACGACTTCCACCAGCGCTTCACCGACGGCAGCTCCATCAGCCTGCACGAGTTCCTCTACCCGCTGCTGCAGGGCTATGACTCGGTGGCGCTCAAGGCCGACCTGGAGCTGGGCGGCACGGACCAGAAGTTCAATCTGATGATGGGTCGCCATCTGCAGGCCGAATATGGGCAAGAGCAGCAGTGCGTGCTCACCATGCCGCTGCTGGTGGGCCTGGACGGCGTGCACAAGATGTCCAAGTCCAAGAACAACTACATCGGCATCACCGAGGACGCCAACACCATGTTCGCCAAGGTGCTGTCGATCTCGGACGATCTGATGTGGGACTGGTACACGCTGCTGTCCTTCAAGAGCCTGGCCGAGATTGCCGCGCTCAAGGCCGAGATCGAGGCCGGCGGCAACCCCAAGCATGCCAAGGTGGCTTTGGCCAAGGAAATCACCACGCGCTTCCACAGCGCTGCGGCAGCCGATGCGGCCGAGCAGGATTTCATCAACCGCTCCAAGGGCGGCATTCCCGACGACATCCCCGAAGTGGCTCTGTCGGGCGCGCCCATGGGCATCGGTGCCCTGCTCAAGCAGGCCAATCTCGCGCCTTCGACCAGCGAGGCCAATCGCCTGGTCGACGGCGGCGGCGTGCGCATCGACGGCGCCGTGGTCAGCGACCGCGGCCTCAAGCTCGATGCCGGCAGCTTTGTGCTGCAGGTGGGCAAGCGCAAGTTTGCGCGCGTAACGCTGAGTTAACCCCCTGAGGCGCTGCGCGCCTTCCCCCTTTCTCGCTTCGCGCAAGGGGGGCAATGCCCTCGCTGCGGGGCGGCCCTTGCTTGGCATTCCTGGCATGGGCCGTGAGCACGCTCACAATATGAGAGCTTCTTACGCTTTTTATTGCTTTGTTTCAAATATTTTTGTATTTGAAATCATTGTGAGTCAGGCGTCAGTTGCTCTCTTTTTATTTAGGCCCCTGCATGGCGTCACGGGTCTGTGCGGCCTGGGTCGTCAGCCAGTCGCAGAACGCCCGGACCTCGGGGCGCTGGCCGCTGCGCGGGCCCGGCAGCAGCCAGTAGGCCAGCGGCGAGGCCAGCCGGTGCCGGGGCAGGACCTCGACCAACTGCCCGGCCGCCAGCGCATCGGCCACCAGCGGCAGGCGCGCAATGGCCAGGCCCTGGCCGGCCAGAGCGGCCTGCACGATCTGATGCGCGTAATTGAAGTACAGCCAGCGCGGCGGCTGCAGCTGGTCGCAGCCGTTGGCGCCAAACCAGCGCTGCCAGCTCAGCCATTCGAGCTGGGGCATGCGGTGCACGTCGCCGGTCTCTATCAAGGTGTAGTGCGCGGCATCGGCGGGTTCGCGCAGCGGCGGGCCGCTTCGCAGCAGCGCCGGGCTGGCGACCACCACCAGCTCCTCGCCGAACAGCTGCTGCGCTCCCTCCTGGCCGCGGCTGTAGCGTATGGCCAGGTCCACATCGGTGGTGTCCAGGTCGACCACGGCGTCGCCGGTGTCGATGCGGATGTCGATATCGGGCCAGGCCTGCTGGAAGTCCTGCAGCCGCGGAATCAGCCACATGGCCGCAAAGCTGGCCCAGGTGGTGATGGCCACGCTTTTGCGCCCCGCGCTCTGGCGGATCTGGCGCACCGTGGCGTCCACGGCTTCCAGCGCGGGCAGCACGCTGTGCAGCAACTGGGCGCCTGCGCCCGTCAGTTCCACGGCGCGCGAGTGGCGCAGGAACAGCGGCACGCCCACCTCGTCCTCCAGCGACTGGATCTGGCGGCTGACCGCCGATTGCGTGAGCGCCATCTCGTCGGCGGCGGCGCGGAAGTTCAGATGCTTGGCCACCGCGATGAAGGCGCGCAGATGGCCCACCCCTATGGGGCGGGTGCGAAGCAGAGGCGTGGGGCTGGTCGTGGCGTGTGGCATGTGACGCACAAGCATACGGGGTTTCGGGGCGCCGGCACGCCTTGGCGATTGCTTGCAATTGCCAAGGCGGGTCTGGGCCGATAATTGGCCGGTCTCTGATCTTGCGAACGACTATGACTGCACCTCTGGATATCGTCATCATGGCTGCCGGCAAAGGCACCCGCATGAAAAGCCGCCACCCCAAGGTGCTGCAAAAGCTTGCCGGCCGGGCGCTGCTCCAGCATGTGCTGGATACGGCGGCGCGGCTTTTGGCGCGCTCCGCCGTGGTGGTCACCGGCCATGGCGCTGCGGAAGTGGAAGCCGCTCTTGCGGGCACGCAAAGCGCCGAAGCCGGCTACGACCTGAAGTTCGTGCGCCAGGAGCCCCAGCTGGGCACGGGCCATGCGGTGCAGCAGGCCGTGCCGGCGCTGCGGGACGACGGCATGGTCGTCGTGCTCTCCGGCGACGTGCCGCTCACCCAGGCCGACACCTTGCAGGCGCTGGTGAATGCTGCGGGTAGCGACAAACTGGCCTTGCTGACGGTGTCCATGCCCGACCCCACGGGTTACGGCCGCATCGTGCGCAACGAGGCCGGCACGGTGCAGCGCATCGTGGAGCAAAAGGATGCGAACGAGGCCGAGCGCGCGATTACCGAGATCTACAGCGGCATCATGGCCGTGCCGGCCCGGCATCTGACCCGCTGGCTGGCCCGGCTGAACAACAACAACGCCCAGGGCGAGTACTACCTGACCGATATCGTGGCCATGGCCGTGGCCGACGGCGTGCCCGTGGTCGGTCACCGTATTGCCGATGCACTGCAGGTGGCCGGCGTGAACAGCCCGCTGCAGCTGGCGGAACTGGAGCGCGCCCACCAGCTGCGCCTGGCGCGCCAGCTGATGGAGCAGGGCGTGCGCCTGGCCGACCCCCAGCGCTTCGATGTACGCGACGACGCGCGCGGCACCAAGGCCAGCCTGGTTTGCGGCCAGGATGTGGACATCGACGTGAACTGCATCTTCAACGGCAAGGTGACGATTGGGACAGGCGCCCGCATCGGTGCCAACTGCCATATCAGCAATGCCGTGATTGCCGAGGATGCGGTGATCCACCCCTTCACCCATATCGACGGCGAGAAGGCCGGTGTGGAAGTGGGTCAGGGCGCTCTGGTCGGGCCGTTCGCGCGCCTGCGCCCCGGCGCCAAGCTGGGCCGCGAGGTGCATATAGGCAATTTCGTGGAAGTGAAGAATTCCCAGCTGGCCGATGGCGCCAAGGCCAACCATCTGGCCTATCTCGGTGATGCCACCGTGGGCGAGCGCGTCAACTACGGCGCGGGCAGCATCACGGCCAATTACGACGGCGTGAACAAGCACCGCACGGTGATCGAGGCCGACGCCCATATCGGCAGCAACTGCGTGCTGGTGGCGCCCGTGACCATTGGCGCCGGCGGCACGGTGGGCGGCGGCTCGACCGTGACCAAGAGCACCGAGCCCGGTGTGCTGACGGTGGCGCGCGGCAAGCAGGTCAGCATCGGCAACTGGAAGCGTCCCGTCAAACAGCCCAAAGCCTGATGGACCAAGAGCAGCAAGCCGGGGCCGAGCTGGCTCCACAGACGCTGGAGCAGGCGCTGGCGCTGCTGGCCCGGCGCGATGCGCAGCTGGCGGCCCTGCGCAGCGAGCAGCAGGCCTGGGTGCATGCGGTATCGCACGATCTGCGCGCGCCGCTGCGCCATGTGCTGGCGTTCAATCCGCTGATAGCCGAGCTGCTGCAGTCGCCCCATCCGGGAGCCGAAGAGCTGGAGGAGGCATTGGGCTTTCTGCACACCATGGACCAGTCCGCCCAGCGCATGGCGGCCATGTTCGACGGGCTGCTGCAGCTGGCGCGTGCGACCCGCCAGGCGCTGAGCTGGCAGGCGGTGGATCTTGCTCCCCTGCTGCACAGCCTGAAGCAGCAGCTGGAGTCCGCAGCGCCGGGCCGCAATATCGTGTGGCGCCTGCCCGAGGCCTGTCCGGTGGTGCAGGCCGACCCGCAGCTGCTGGAGCAGGCCTTGAGGGCGGCGCTGTCCAATGCCCTCAAGTTCAGCCGCGGCGTGCCACAGGCCTGTATTCAGGTCGGCGTGAGCCTGAGCGACGACGGACTGGCGATTGCGGTGAGCGACAACGGCGTGGGCTTCGACGAGGCGCGCGCCGACCGGCTGTTCGGCATTTTCCAGCGCATGCACCGCGAGGCCGAATTCGAGGGCGTGGGCACGGGGCTGGCGCTGGTGCGCAGCATCTGCCGCCGCCATGGCGGCGAGGCCAGCATCCATGGCCAGAACGGCCTGGGATGCGAGCTGCGCCTGGGCTGGCCGCAGCCGCGGTGATCAGCCGTCGGCGCGCTCCAGATCGGCCGCGGGCGCGTCGGTCTGGATCAGAGTGCGCTCGGGCGGCGAAGGCATGGTGGCCGGGCTGGTGCGCAGAGGGCTGTTCTTGCCGTCGGTGGCGTCTATCACCTGGTCGCGTCCCGCATCCTTGGCGCTGTAGAGCGCGCTGTCCGCGGCCTTGATCCATTCGGCCACCGAGCTGAAGCTGCCGTCCGCGGCGGCCACGCCTATGCTGCCGCTGATGCGCAGCTCGGGATGCTCGCGTATGCGTATCTGGGCCAGCTTGTCGCGAATGCGCAAAGCCACGAAATACGCGTCCTCGGCCTTGGCGTGCTTGCACAGCACGGTGAATTCGTCGCCGCCATAGCGGCCCGCAATATCGTGGCTGCGCAGGCATTGGCGTATGGCCAGGCCTATGAGTTTCAGGACCTCGTCCCCGACGATATGTCCATACATATCGTTGACGCGCTTGAAATGATCGATATCGATCACCAGCAGGCAGGTGTGTTCCTTGGAGAGGTGGTGCTGGCGCAATGCGGCGCGGGCTTTTTTCCACCAGTAATCGCGGCTGTAGACGGTGGTCAAAGGGTCCACGCGGCCCAGCTGCTTGAGCTGCAGATTCTGCCTGGCCAGGGTCCTGAGCATGCGGCGCGTGGACCAGCTGGCATAGGCGCTGTGCAGAATCACCAGCGGCAGCAGGCTGATCTGCACGCCCAAAGGCGCATCCCACTGCGGCTCGGGCTGTATGCACAAGCTCATCAGCAGCATGCCGCCGAGCAGCGCCCCCAGGGTGGAGAGCCAGCGCCGCCTGAGCCCCGTATAGAAGCGGTCGGCCACGCCTATGGCCAGGATGCAGAGGCTGGGCAGCAGGCTCCAGTGCATCAGCGCCACCCAGCTGCCCACGATCAGCGCATCCACCAGGGAGTTCACATACTCGGCATGGAACGGGTCGCGCTGGCGGCCCGAATGCAGAAAAGCAATATGCGGCCAGACCAGGGCGCTGAC
>JAFAIY010000497.1 GCA_019236485.1 Comamonas sp.
GGCGGCGGCCAGGGCATTGCGGCGATCTTCGAGCGCGTGTAAGCCGCTCAGAGCCCCTCAACAAAAAGGCCTGCGGGAGGATTCCTGCAGGCCTTTTTTGATAGCTATATACGCTTGCTGAATCTGGGGGGCACGGTCTTTGCAGCAAGATCGCCTGCCCAGATAGCTGCCCGCAGCCTCTGACCAAGCAAGCGCCGTGAGTGGACTCCGTGTCCATGGCGCTTGGAATCTGTGTGCAGATGTTTAAACTCACGTCTTGCTTTGACTACCACTTGTTGCAGTCATCGGTAGCCCATCTTCTTGAACCGTCTTGCAAAGCGCTGGCCCCAGACGGCTTGCAGACCGGTTACGAATCCGCTTTCAACGTCAACATGGTTGCAACCATTCTCGTCGGCATGCTGTGCGCGCACCTGCTGTGCTTCTCAGTGATGTTCTTGCTCATCAGCAAACGCTTGCAAGGCCAGAAGATGGGGATGGATTTCTTTGCCATGGGCAACCTGCTGCTGGGTTTGGCCTATGTGCTGCAACTGGTGGAAGGGGGCCCGGCCTGGAGCCTGATGAGCGTGGTCAACCACACTCTCACGCTGGCCTCGCCGGTGGCCTACTGGCTGGGGGCCATGCGCTTCTTTGGCCGCTCCGTTCCCTTGCTGCGTCCGCTGTTCGCATTCGCCGCTGCCTACTGCGTCGCGCAGGTCTTGGTTCAATGGAGCCTGGGTCCAGTCGCCCGCTACGCCATGCTTTCGGGCATGTCGGCACTGCTGTTCTTGATCATGAGCATCACCGTGATCTATGGCGTGCGCACATTTGCCAAGGATTTGCATGGAGAGATGGTGTTTTTTGCCGCGCTGATCGGCGGCATCTGCATGCTCAATGCGCTCAAGTTCGTGAAGATTCTGGATGGCGGCCTGGATGCGCTGCAGATGGACCGCAATTTCCAGCTGGTGTTCTACATCTATATGTCGTTCCTGGCCACGGTATTGCCGCCATCGATTGTCTGGCTGGTATTGCGTCGCTTGACCGATGACCTTCGCGACATCGCCGCGCGCGACCCCATGACACAGCTGCTCAACCGCCGCGGACTCACGGAGACGCTGCAACTGTATTTCAGCTCCCGCAAGGCAGAGCATGCGCACTTGCTGATTGTCGATGTCGACCACTTCAAACGCATCAACGACAGCTATGGCCACCAAGTCGGAGACACCGTCCTGTGCCATGTGGCAGAGGTACTCCGGAACACCGCGCGCCGCGGTGACCTGGTCAGCCGCCTTGGAGGTGAAGAGTTTGTGCTCATCTGCCTGGATACGGATGCCCTGGGAAGCATGCTCCTGGCCGAGCGTTTGCGTGCGGCCATCGAAAAGCAAGCCATCAAGATCACGGGCTCCGATCAGCTGCTGCACTGCACGGTCACGATCGGGGTTTCACAGCGCTTCGCGAATGCCGATGCCTTGGAAGACGCCATGCAGCAAGCCGATATAGCCCTGTACCGTGGCAAAGCCGCCGGACGCAACCGGGTCGAAGCGGCCCGGCCGCTCACTGCAATCAGCCCACTCCAAGCATGAGCACATCCATCGCCTGATGGACTGGCTGCTGTGCCCGATGAGTCTGTGCATCCGAGCATGGGCCATAAATGTATGCGGCTGTCTACTCGCAGGCAGTCGGCGGCCATCCGCAGGCCTGCCGTTTCTGGTTCAATGCGCCGTTCTGGCCGCCCTTTGCCTGAACAGCAGGATCGCGATCAGCATAAAGGCCAGCAGCGCAGCCGATGCCGAATAGCGGCTCAGCGCCAAACCGCCGGCGCTCAAGGGTTTGTCGAGAAAATCGCCGACCACGGCGCCCAGCGGGCGGGTCAGGATGAACGCGGCCCAGAACAGCAGTGTGCGTGAGATGCGAGTCCGGTAATAAGCCACAGCGACCAAGGCCAGCAAGCTGCCGAATACGACGGCCGCACCCGTGTAGCCCAGACCCGCGGTGTCGGCCATCCAGTCGCCCAGCGCGGTGCCCAAGGTCTGTGAAAACATGATGGTCAGCCAGTAAAAGGCTTCTGCTTTTGGTGAGTTGATGCTGCTCACCGATACGGAGCCCAGGGCGCGATACCAGACGAAGAGCGAAGCCAGCAACAGGGCCAGCAGCAATCCCGTGCCTCCGGCGTATCCGATGCCTAGCGAGCGATCCGCAAAATCGGCCAGCGTGGTGCCGACCGTGGTGGTGGCAACAATGGTTGTCCAATACAGCAAGGGGTGGAAGGCCTTGGCCTTGACCTGGGCGACAACGGCAGCCACGAATATCAACGCAAAGATGCCCGTGCTGATCAAGTAGCCCAGGTTCATGGACATGGAGACGGCATCGCCGCCTGTTTCGCCGAGGGTGGTGGCAGCGATCTTGATGAGCCAGAAACCTAGCGTGACTTCGGGCACTTTGGCCAGAGCGAGTTCAGAGGATGTTTTCACAGGGCTCTCCTGGTTCAGGCCTGGCTTGGGAGCAAGTCGGGAGTTTTGAGTAGCTTGCCCATGGCTGCCTGGCTTTGATTCCGCGTACGAACACGCAAAGCGTGCCAAGCACCGGTCATGGCTTTGTCAAGCACATGCGAGCCGTCGCCCACTTTGGGATTCAGCCCGGCTTGGGCGGAGCTGGCGAGGCTGCGACAGAGCCGGTGATAAGGCGAGCTGCTCATGGTGCCTTGCGGTCAAGGTGAAAGGGAGGCGCACAGTCTGACCGGCTTGACTTAGCCCAGACTTAAGCTCGCCCTGGACGGTCGGCAGCGGCGTCGTACAGCCTACCCATAGCTGTGTCGATCTTTTCATTCCACGCCATCGGGAGTACAACGCAGGCGGGCGTCGGTATTTGCTGCTGTTCGTCATAGCGACGAGCCAGGGCAATATAGGTGTAGCGTTGATTCGGAGGTAGCCGTCTTATGGAAGCGCCGTCTCACATTCCCATCCTCAAACGAACTGGCACTGTTTTGCTCGGTGTCGGGCTGCTCGACATTGCGCTCATGGTCTACTGCATCGTCAAGAGCGTGTCGTACTCGTCGAGCTTCAACATCTTCGCCGTCGTCGCCGGCATCTTCCTGCTGCGCGGGAGCCTGCGAGCCGCTGCAATTGTCCGTGGGTTTGCCATGTTCGCTCTTGCTGGACACCTGACCCTTGTGTTGGCATCGCCGCTTTTGCAGCCTATGGCTCTCACTCTCACTCGAGTTCGGCTTGGCCCGCTGTCCGCGCTGGCTTCATAGGCTTTCCTGGCTCTCGTTTTGTATCTGCTTTACTGGCTCTACCGTGAGCTTGGTAAGACGCCGGTCCAACAAGCCCAGTTAGCAGCAGGTCGGAAAGTCAGCGGTATGCGCATCCCTGCTGCTTCGGGCATCGGGGCGGCTATTCTTTTAACGGTCTTCTTGTACCTTCTGCTTGGCGGCGAGTCGGCAGCAAAGGCAAAGGAAATTGCAGAGCGAAAACTCGGTACTGCCTATAGCTATCACGTCTCGTCGCTACACATCGTAACGAACAGCCAGGGCAAGTTCGTCACCGGCGTCGTTACGGCCTGGAACGAGACGGAAATTCGCAATGTACCGGTCAGCTGGAAAGAGCGCTGAGCCCCTTCGGCAAGCGCGGCCGTTGCAGCCGGCTGCGACGGCCGACGGTTGGGGCCAGACCCACCATCCAATAAAAAGGCAGCGAGATCGCTGCCGTTTGTGCATCTGAATATCGGCTTCAGAAGCTATGCCGCAAGCCCACCATGAAGGCCCGCACATTCTTGTCGGCAGCCACGGGGCTTGCGTACATGGGGCTGAGCGCCATATTGGCGCCGTTGTTGCTCACATAAGCGCCTTGCACATAGGCCCAGGTGCGCTTGGACAGCAGATATTCCAGGCCCAG
>JAFAIY010000528.1 GCA_019236485.1 Comamonas sp.
CATGCTGCCCGCGCAGCGCCCGGGCTTTACCGACAATATCCGGGTGCGCTCCATCATCGGCCGCTTTCTCGAGCATTCGCGCGTGTTCTACTTTGCCTGGGGAAAGGAGGAGGAGTTGCTGCTGTCCAGCGCGGACTGGATGAGCCGCAATATGATGCGCCGCGTGGAGCTGGCCTGGCCAGTGCTGGACAAGAAGCTGCGTCAGCGCGTGATCGATGAGTGCCTGGTGGCCTATCTGGGCGACGACCGCGATGCCTGGACGCTGGAAGCCTCGGGCCTCTACCAGAAGCCGGCCCGCCCTCAGGACGGCCGGGGCGTGCAGCTGGCGCTGATGGAGCGCTATGCGGCCGCGCAGTGACCGCTATTGCTTGAGGAGCGCGTAGCGCTGGATATCTGTTGGATTTCCTGAAGAGTCATTGAAATTTGAGATCTGACTGGCGTGAGATGCTCATTTTTTATGAGTCATTCCTCGGAAATCAGCCAATAAAAAAGGGACCGCCGGCGGTCCCTTTTCTCGTCTGTTCTCGGCGAAACGGCTTAGCGCAGCTGCAGCCTGAGGCTCCAGGGGGTCTTGCTCCAGGCCATGGATTCCTCCTCCAGCAGCCGGGCCGATTGCGGGTAGGCCAGCATCCAGCCCGCCGGGGTGAGCAGCCTGCATTCCATGCCCGAACGCTTGAAATGAATGCCTTGCATCTCCGGGTCGCGGCGCGTGTGGCATAGCTGCACGGCCAGGCGCAGCGCCATCAGGGGCAGGGCCAGCTCGGGGTCGTCGATGGCTTCCTCGAGCTTGCGCAGCTTGCCTTCGTGGCCCAGCACCAGCTGGGTGATGCGCTGGCGCAGCGCGGGCTCCCAGGTGGCCAGGCCGCAGTGCTCGGTGATATAGGCGCCATGGCGGTGGTAGTTGTTCAGCGCCACGCGCATGCCCACCTCGTGCAGCTGTGCGGCAATGCCCAGGGCCTGGGTGGTCGCGGGCGCGCTGGCCTCGGAGCGGATCTGCTGCCAGAGCTCGGCGGCCACGCGGCCCACGCGCCGGGCATGCTCTATGTCCACGCCGAAGTCCTGCTGCAGGGCGTGGATTTCCGCAGCCTCCTTGTCGGCAGGCGGCTCGTGGTCCAGCAGGTCGTGCAGCGCGCCCTGGCGCAGCGCGCCCTGAGCGACTTCCAGCTCGGTAATGTCCAGCAGCTCCACCACGGCCAGCATCACGCTGAGGCCGCCCGCCACTACGGGGCGGCGGTCTTCCTTGAGGCCGGGCATGCGCAGCTTGTCGATGTGGCCCACGCTCAGCAGTTGCTCGTAGAGATGGCGCAGCTTGGCCAGGGTGATGACCCTGCCGTCCAGTCCCTGGGCGCTCAGCGCATCGCCCACGGCGTTGGCGGTACCCGAGGAGGCATAGGCGCAATCCCAGGCCGTGCCCGGGTAGGCGAACTGGGCCTGGGACAGGGTCTGCTTGGCGGCGGCAATGGCCGCGGCAAAGCTGGACTTGTTCAGCACGCCCTGGGCAAAGAAGCGGCTGCTCCAGGAGACGCTGCCCAGCGTGAACGATGCGACCTGCAGGGCCTGGCTGTGCTGGCCGATGATGATTTCCGTGGAGCGCCCGCCGATGTCTATGACCAGGCGGCGCTGCTGGCTGGGCGGCAGGGAGCTGGAGACGCCGCGGTAGATAAGGCGGGCTTCCTCTTCGCCGGAGATGATCTCTATGGGGAAACCCAGCAGCTCGCTGCCGCGGCTCACAAACTCGTCGGCATTGCGGGCCTCGCGCAGGGTCTGCGTGGCCACGGCGCGCACATGGTCATGGGCAAAGCCCGTCAGGCGCTCGCCAAAGCGGGCCAGGCATTCCCAGCCGCGCTGCATGGCATCCCTGGACAGTTCGTGCCGGTTGTTGAGGCCGTTGCCCTGGCGTACGGTTTCCTTGAGGTATTCCACGCGCTCTATGCGCTGGTGTGAGCCTACGCGCCCGATTTCCAGTCGGAAGCTGTTGGAGCCAAGGTCGACGGCGGCAAGCAAAGATTCGGGGGCCATGAAAAAAGCAGTGCTGTGTTTTGCAAAAAGGTGCGAAGCCTCATGGCTGCGCTGCAGGCATCGCAATATGCAGCACGTCTGCAGTTACAGATGTGAGGGCCTGGGGGCAACCTCGGCCTGCTCAGGTATTTTCCCCGCACCCGGTGGCGGGCCAAGTTTCGCTGGGCAAATCAGTCTGGAGACCCGATGTGTCCGCAGTATGACGCCAAACCGGCCGCATATTTCAATCCCGAACGACTGAAATGTTTATGTCACAACGTTGTCATAAATGGTTTTTACAGTCCAGCCATCGAATCTTTCAACCCTAAGAGGTCGTTTCATGAAGTTGTCCTTGATTCACGTTCTGGTGGCTGGTGCCTTGTCTGCAGGAAGCCTGGGTCAGGCCCTGGCAGACCAGGAGGCTACAGGTGCTGGCGCGAGCTTCCCGGCTCCTTTGTATTCCAAGTGGGCTGCCGACTACCACAAGGCCACCGGCGTCAAGATCAACTATCAGTCCGTGGGCTCCAGCGCCGGCATCAAGCAGATCGACGCCAAGACCGTGGACTTCGGTGCCTCGGATGCGCCTCTGAAGGATGACGAACTGGCCAAGAAGGGCCTGGTGCAGTTCCCCACCGTGATCGGCGGCATCGTGCCCGTGGTCAACATCAAGGGCATCGCTCCCGGCCAGCTCAAGCTCAGCGGCCAGGTGCTGGGCGACATCTACCTGGGCAAGATCGCCAAGTGGAACGACCCCGCCATCGTGGCTCTGAACCCCGGCGTGGCCCTGCCCGATGCAGCCATCGCTCCCGTGCGCCGCGCCGACGGCTCGGGCACCACCTTCGGTTTCACCAACTATCTGTCCAAGGTCAACACCGAGTGGAAGGACAAGGTCGGTGAAGGCACGGCCGTGAACTGGCCCACGGGCGCCGGCGGCAAGGGCAACGAAGGCGTGGCCGCTTTCGTGGGCCGTCTGCCCAACTCCATCGGCTATGTGGAATACGCCTATGTCAAGCAGAACAAGCTGACCTATACCCAGCTGCAGAACAAGGACGGCAGCTTCGTCTCTCCCGACGATGAGACCTTCAAGGCTGCAGCCGCCGGTGCCGACTGGGCCAAGAGCTTCTACCAGATCCTGACCAACCAGCCCGGCAAGAACGCCTGGCCCATCACCTCGGCCACCTTCATCCTGATGCACAAGTCTCAGGAAAAGCCGGTTCAGGCCGCCACCTCGCTGAAGTTCTTCGAGTGGGCCTACAAGAACGGCGACAAGACCGCTGCCGATCTGGACTATGTGCCCATGCCCGATTCCGTGAAGAACACGATCTACAAGTCCTGGAGCCATATCAAGGATACTTCCGGCAAGACCGTGGTCCAGTAAACAGTGAGTAGCGGGGCGCCGTACCGGTCGGCGCCTCGCTGCCTCTTTCAACCTTTTGCGAATAAAGGCGCTTCACGTGTCCACTACGTCGCCCTCAAGCTCACTGGCTACCATGTCCAAGCCGGAATCAGCTCAGCAACGCACCCCCTCTCCGCCACGCGCGCCGATAATCTCGGGCCGCCTGGCGGATCGTTTGTTTGGCGCTCTGGCTCGCCTGGCCGCAGTCCTGACCCTGGTGCTGCTATTGGCCATCATGATCTCCCTGTTGTTTGGCGCCTGGCCCGCGATCCATGAATACGGCCTGGGCTTTCTGACCAGCAGTGTCTGGGACCCGGTACAGAATCGCTACGGCGGCCTGGTCATGATCTACGGCACGCTGGCCACCTCCGCCATTGCGCTGCTCATCGCCGTGCCGGTGAGCTTCGGCATTGCACTGTTCCTGACCGAACTCTCGCCGACCTGGCTCAAGCGCCCGCTGGGCACGGCCGTGGAACTGCTGGCCGCGGTTCCTTCCATCGTCTACGGCATGTGGGGCCTGATGGTGTTCGGCCCCGTGCTGGCCACCTATGTGCAGCAGCCGCTGCAGAAGCTGCTGTCGGGCGTGCCCTATCTGGGCGCATTCGTGTCCGGCCCGCCCGTGGGCATAGGCATTCTGTCGGCCGGCATCATCCTGGCCATCATGATCATCCCCTTCATCGCCTCGGTGATGCGCGATGTGTTCGAGGTCACGCCCGCGCTGCTCAAGGAGTCGGCCTACGGCCTGGGCTCCACGACCTGGGAAGTGGTCTGGAAAGTGGTGCTCCCCTATACCAAGACCGGTGTGCTCGGCGGCGTCATGTTGGGCCTGGGCCGTGCCCTGGGCGAGACCATGGCCGTGACCTTTGTGATCGGCAATATGAACCAGCTCAATTCGCTGTCCGTGTTCGAGGCCGCCAACAGCATCACCTCGGCGCTGGCCAATGAATTTGCGGAAGCCGGCGAGGGCCTGCACCAGGCATCGCTGATCTATCTGGGTCTGGTGCTGTTCTTCATCACCTTTGTGGTGCTGGCGCTGTCCAAGCTGCTGCTCAATCGCCTGCAAAAGAATGAGGGAGCGCGCTCATGAGTTCGACCTCCGCAAAAATGATCGATGCCGCCAATCTGGCCGCCGTGCGCCAGGCCAAGTACGACCGGCGCAAACGCCTCAACCAGCTGGCGCTGACCCTGTCCATGGCCGCCATGCTGTTCGGCGTGTTCTGGCTGATCTGGATTCTGTGGGAAACCATACGCCAGGGCGTGGGTGGCCTGAACCTGGCGCTGTTCACGCAGATGACGCCGCCGCCCAATGAGGAGGGCGGCATTGCCAATGCCATCTGGGGCTCGCTGATGATGGTGGCCCTGGCGACCTTCGTGGGCACGCCCATAGGCGTCATGGCCGGCGTCTATCTGGCCGAGTACGACAAAAAAGGCTGGCTGGCTGCCACCACGCGCTTTGTCAACGACATTCTGCTGTCCGCGCCTTCCATCGTCATCGGTCTGTTCGTCTACACCGTGGTGGTGGTGCGCTTCAAGAGCTTCTCCGCCATGGCCGGCGTGGTGGCGCTGGCGCTGATCGTGATTCCCGTGGTCATTCGCACCACCGAGAACATGCTGCTGCTGGTGCCCGCCAGCCTGCGCGAAGCCGCCTATGCGCTGGGCACGCCCAAGTGGAAGGTCATCATCATGGTGACGCTGCGCGCGGCCCGCGCTGGCGTGATCACCGGCGTGCTGCTGGCCGTGGCGCGTATCGCGGGCGAGACGGCGCCGCTGCTGTTCACCGCGCTGAACAACCAGTTCTGGAATGCCGACCTGAGCAAGCCCATGGCCAGCCTGCCGGTCACCATCTTCAAATTTGCGATGAGCCCGTACGAGAACTGGCAGCAACTGGCCTGGGCCGGTGTGTTCCTGATCACCGTGGCCGTGCTGGGGCTGAACATCCTGGCGCGTTTCATCACTCGCCAAAAATAATTCGAGAGTTCAAGACCATGACTGCAACCACTGTTCCTGCCAACTCCAAGCTGGCCGTGCGCAACCTGAACTTCTATTACGGCAAGTTCCACGCGCTCAAGAACATCAATCTGGACATTCCGGAGAAAAAGGTCACGGCCTTCATCGGCCCCTCGGGCTGCGGCAAGTCCACGTTGCTGCGCACCTTCAACCGCATGTTCGAGCTCTATCCCGAGCAGCGTGCCGAGGGCCAGATCCTGCTGGACGGCGAAAACCTGCTGACCTCCAAGCAGGACGTGGCGCTGATCCGCGCCAAGGTCGGCATGGTGTTCCAGAAGCCCACGCCTTTTCCCATGTCCATCTACGACAACATCGCTTTCGGCGTGAAGCTGTTCGAGAACCTCAACGCCTCCGACATGGACGACCGCGTGGAATGGGCGCTGCGCAAGGCCGCGCTGTGGAACGAGGTCAAGGACAAGCTGCAGCAAAGCGGCTCCGGCCTGTCCGGCGGCCAGCAGCAGCGCCTGTGCATTGCGCGCGGCATCGCCATCAAGCCCGAAGTGCTGCTGTTGGACGAACCCTGCTCGGCGCTGGACCCGATTTCCACGGCCAAGATCGAAGAACTGATCGCCGAACTCAAGGATGACTACACCGTGGTCATCGTGACCCACAACATGCAGCAGGCCGCGCGCTGCAGCGACTACACGGCCTATATGTATCTGGGGGATCTGGTGGAATTCGGCGAGACTGAGAAAATGTTCTTCAAGCCCGAGCGCAAGGAAACCGAAGACTACATCACCGGCCGTTTTGGTTAAGGACTCAGAAATGACAGAAAAACATTTGTCCACTCAGTTCGACAGCGAACTCAACCGCGTCTCCGCCCGCGTCATGGAGCTCGGCGGCCTGGTCGAGTCGCAGATCCGCAATGCCGTCTATGCGCTGACCAGCTTCAGCATCGATGCCGTGGACCAGGTCGTGACCACGGAAGACCGCGTCAATGCCATGGAGGTGGAGATCGATCAGGAGCTGTCCTCCATCATCGCCCGCCGCCAGCCCACGGCGCGTGATCTGCGCCTGCTGATCGCCTTCTCCAAGGCCACGGCCAATCTGGAGCGCATGGGCGACGAGGCCTGCAAGATGGCGCGCATGGTCAAGGCCATCATCGAAAGCGGCGCCGCCCGCTCGCTGCCCAGCGGCGAGCTGCGCGTGGCCGCCGAGATGGCTTCCGAGCTGCTGCGCAAGACGCTGGACGCTTTTGCACGCCTGGATACCAAGGCCGCGGTCGCCATCCTCAAGGAGGACGATCTGATCGATGACGAATTCGACGGCTTTGTGCGCAAGCTCATCACCTACATGATGGAAGATCCGCGCACCATCTCGGCCAGCCTGGACCTGCTCTTCCTGGCCAAGGCGATAGAGCGCATCGGCGACCATTCCAAGAATGTGGCCGAGCTCATCATCTACCTTGTCGAAGGCAAGGACGTGCGCCACCAGACCATGGCGGCCATCGAATCTGCGGTGCTGTAAGCGGGAGGCAAGCCAGGGATGAAGAAGATGCCCATGGTCCTCATCGTGGAGGACGAGCCGGCGATTGCAGAGCTGATCGCGGTCAATTTGCGGCATAACGGTTTTCAGCCCGTGTGGGCCGAAGACGGTGTTTCGGCGCAGCGCGAGCTCGATGCCGTGCTGCCCGATGTGATTTTGCTGGACTGGATGCTGCCCGGGGCCAGCGGCCTGTCGCTGGCGCGCAAATGGCGCGCCGACGGCCGCACCCGTAGCGTGCCGATTCTCATGCTCACCGCGCGCGGCGACGAGCCCGACAAGGTGGCGGGCCTGGATGCCGGTGCGGACGACTACATCACCAAGCCGTTTTCGACACAGGAGCTGCTGGCCCGCATCCGCGCCGTGCTGCGCCGCCGTGCTCCCGAGCAGGTGCAGGACAAGGTCAGCATCGGCGAGCTGGTGCTGGACGCCGCGGCCCACCGCGTGAGCTGGCAGGGCGATCTGCTCAAGATCGGCCCCACGGAATTCAAGCTGCTCAACTACCTGATGAAGCACCCGGAGCGCGTGCATAGCCGCGCGCAGCTGCTGGACAAGGTCTGGGGCGACCATGTGTTCATCGAGGAGCGCACCGTGGACGTTCACGTCAAGCGGTTGCGCGAATCGCTGGGCGTGGCCGGCACCCTGATCGAGACCGTACGCGGTGCGGGCTACCGCTTCAGCGCCCAGGCGCTGGCCTGAAACAACCCGATTGCCAACCACGGCCCGGCCAGCCGGGCCGCCGTAAAAATCACAACAGAAAGCAAATATGGGGTGGCGCGGATTTCGTTTGTTGGCCTCTCAGATCGCTGCCGCGGTGCTGCTGTGGCTGGTGTGGACCTATGGGCTGCACCCCGAGACCAGCATCACGGCGCAGTGCGTGGCCGCGCTTGTCGGGGCGCTGCTGGGCGGCTGGGTCTGGTGGCTGGTGGACAGCTGGAATGGCGCGCGCCTGCTGAACTGGCTGCGCCAGTCCGAGCTGGGCGCCGTGCCCAATCTCAGCGGCATCTGGGGCGAGGCCAGCGTGCGCATGCGCCGCTGGATTCGTCAGAGCGTGCAGCAGGTGCAGCAGGGCGACCAGCGGCTCAACGACATACTGTCCGCGCTGCAGGCCAGCCCCAACGGCGTGGTGCTGCTCGATGCCGAGGGGCATATAGAGTGGTGCAACCAGATCGCGGCGCGCCAGTTCGGCTTCGATGCCAGCCGCGACGTGATGCAGAGCATAGGCAATCTGGTGCGCGACCCGCAGTTCAGCGCCTATTTTGCGACCCAGGATTTCACCCACGACCTGGTCATGCAGGGGCGGGAGAGCACGCCTTCGCGCCCGGTCAAGCTCTCGGTGCAGCTGTATGGCTATGGCGAAGGGCGCAAGCTGCTGCTGGCGCGCGATGTCACGGCTCTGGAGCAGGCCGAGGCCATGCGCCGCGACTTCGTGGCCAATGTCTCGCATGAGATCCGCACGCCGCTGACGGTGCTCGCGGGCTTTGTGGAGACCCTGCAGAACCTGCCGCTGGAAGCCGACGAGCGCCGGCGCTATCTGGACCTCATGGCTCAGCAGGCCGAGCGCATGCAGCATCTGGTCGAGGATCTGCTGACGCTGTCGCGCCTGGAAGGCAGCCCCTTGCCCAGCAACAACGACTGGATGTCGGTGTCGCAGCTGCTCAAGCGCTGTGAGAACGAGGCGCGTGGTCTGTCCACGGCGCTCACGCGCAAGCAGGCCAGGCCGCATGTGCTGCACTTTCCGGATGCGCAGGAGCTGGCCGAGGCCGGCGAGATCGCGGGTGCGAGCGCCGAGCTGCACAGCGCGTTCTCCAATCTGCTGGCCAATGCCATGCGCTATACGCCGGCCGGCGGTCAGATCGATGTGAGCTGGCAAAAGCTCGAGGACGGCTCGGCACGGTTTTCCGTCAGGGACTCGGGTCCGGGCATAGATCCCAAATATGTGTCGCGTCTGACGGAGCGCTTCTACCGCGTGGACCGCAGCCGCTCGCGCGATACGGGCGGAACCGGACTGGGCCTGGCCATCGTCAAGCATGTGCTGCAGCGCCATGGCGCCAAGCTCAGCATCGACAGCGAACTCGGCAAGGGCTCGGAATTCGCGGTCACCTTCCCTGCGAGTCGCGTGCGCCCGGGCCAGAACGGCGAGGCCGTGGCCAGGCCGGCTGCATCGCAGCAGGCCTGAGCCTCGCCATATCACTGTTGAGGATGGCGTATGGCCCGGAACAGGATGCCGCTGAATGCGGCGGCCGTCACGAACAGGGCCGCGGCGCTGCAGACCCAGAATGGCATGGGCGTGGCCTGCCAGCTCTGCCAGGCCGGGGGCGCCTGCCATTCATAGGCCAGCCAGTAGCCCAGGCCCAGGCCGCCGCCCCAGAGCAGCACGCAGTAGAGGATCAGCGGAGCCACGGTCACGCGGTAGCAGCGCAGCACGAAAATGCAGTAGGTCTGCACCGCGTCGGCCAGATGATAGGCGGCAACGCAGATCAGCAGCCAGGAGGCCAGGGGCAGCACGCTGGGCGAGTCCGTGTAGATGTCGGCGATGGGCCGGCGCGCCAGGAAAAAAACAGCCGAGACCGCCAATCCGACCAGCAGAGCCAGGCGAAAACAGCTGTGGATCAGGGCCCGCGCCCGGGCCTCGTCGCCGGCGCCGCGCCAATAGCCGACGCGCGCGCTGGTCGCAATCGCCAGGGATAGCGGCACCATATAGCCTATGGCGGCAAGATTGGCGGCGATCTGATGGCTGGCCGATGCCAGTGCGCCCTGGCGCGACACATACAGGGCCATCAAGGTGAACGAGGTCACTTCCACCAGAATGGCCAGGCCAGCGGGCACGCCCAGGCGGCAGAAGTGCCCGAGCAGCTTCCAGTCCGGAGCCTCCAGCCCATCCCAGAGCGCTAACGGCGCATACAGGTCCTGGCTGCGCACCAGCCACAGAGCCACGCCGAACATGGTGTAGTTGACCACCAGGGTGGCGAGCGCGCAGCCCGCAGCGCCCATGGGGTCCAGGCCCAGTCC
>JAFAIY010000636.1 GCA_019236485.1 Comamonas sp.
GCAGCGCCAATCTCCATGCCGCGGCACAGCCAGTCGGAAGCCAGGCCCGGCGAGCCATCCTCGCGCGTGCTCTGGCGCACCAGCAGCTGCAAGCTACCCTCCGCCGTGACGGAGGCGATCGAATAGTCGCGCGGCTGATCGGGAGCCGCGGGTACGCATAGCGAGACCAGGTCGCCGGACTGCCAATCGGGCAGCTCCCCGACCTGCGGGGTCCACTCCAGCAGATACAGCGGCCCTCCCTCGCTGCCGGGGTTGAGCAGGCGGCGCCGGCTCAGCACAAAAGGCTGGCCCACCGGCGTCTGCAGCCAGTCGACCTCCTGCGCGGAGGCACCCAGCAACTCCTGGCGCAGCCGCCCCACCCGGGCCTGCCAGGCCTGCAGGCTCTGGGGCTGCATATTGTCGACACAGATCAGCTCGCTGTGGGCCGCACAGGCCTGCAGCCATGCATGCACCGCCACGCCAAAAGCGCAGAACTGCTCGTATTCATGGTCGCCCAGCGCCAGCACCAGGCTTTGATGGCCCGACAGGCCGACCGGCGTGGCCAGAAGCCGCTGCACAAAGCCCAGCGCATGGTCGGGTGCATCGCCCTCCCCCGTGGTGGACAGCAGCCACAGGCTGTGCACATGCTGCTGCAGCACGGCCTGGGTCAGCTTGTCCACGGGCAGCAGCCGCACCTGCAGGCCGCCGTCCACCAGCATCCCGGCCGTGGCGCGAGCCAGCGCCTCGGCCTGCCCGGTCTGGCTCGCATAGACCACCAGCACCGCGGGCGCCTGGGCCCGGCCTTGCAGCGCCGCACTCTCGGCCTCCTCGGCCCTGCGCTGTCTGCGCACTTTGGCGGCCAGGGTCACACACATGGCCGCATAGCCGCCCAACACGGCCGCAGCGCCCCACAGGCGTTCGGGCGTCAACATCCATTCCACTGTCATGTCTCGAATCGCTTGATCCAGGCAGGCGTGCTGAACACCTGCGCTTCGGCGCCCGGCTCGGCATGGCTGCTCAGCACGGCAGCCACCTCATGTCGGCGGGCAAAGTCCAGACCCTGCTGCTGCCCCAGCACTGTCAGCACCGTGGCCAGAGCGTCGGCATGCATGCATTCCTCATGAAACACCGTGACGCTGCTCAACCCATGCGTCACGGGCCGGCCCGTGCGCGGATCCAGCGTATGCGAATAGCGCCGGCCAGCCACGCTGAAGCGGTGCCAAATGTCGCCCGAGGTCGCAAAAGCGCCGTCGCCCAGAGCCAGCGGCTCGGCCTGCGGCTCGGCGCCCAGCTGCACCCGCCAGGGCTGGGCATCGGGGCGCCGGCCCCAGGCGCGCAGCTCGCCGCCGATTTCGAACAGGCCGGCACTCCAGCCCGAGCTCTGCAGCCGCTGGAACACCCAGTCCACGGCAAAACCCTTGGCAATGCCGCACAGATCCAGCTCCAGCCCGCCGGGCTGCAGCAGCTGCCGGGTCCGGGCATTCCAGTTCAGCTGGCGGTGGCCGCTGGTCCCGAGCAGCCGTTTTATCTCCGGCTCCGGCGGGATCTGCGCCTTATGCGGCTCCAGCGGGTTCTGGCACGGCCCGAAACCCCAGAGCGAGACCAGCGCTCCCATGGTCGGGTCCAGCGCCGCACCGGAGAGCCTGGCCCAGTGCAGGGCCGCTTCCAAAACATGGGCAAACTCTGCGGGCAGGATATGGGATTGACCGGCTTCAGAGCGGTTGAAGCGGGTGATCAGGGACTCCGTCTCCCAGTTGCTCATCTGGGCGATGACCTCATCCAGCACCTGCTGCACCAGCGCTTGCGCGGGCTCCACGGGCCGATACTCGGGGTTGGCCAGGCGTAGCGACCAGGAGGTGCCCATGGTCCGGCCGTGCAGGCGGTGAATGCGGCCGTCCTGCCGCTGCTGCGGGGCCGCGGCTTGCCAGTGCCGGATGCCGAAATTCGCGGGCGCGGCATGGCCCGCAGCTGCGGCTGCAGGCAGCTGCCACAGGCTGGCGCCAAAGCGTACGCGTGGAGTGGTGCTCATGATGGTCGGGACCGAAAAGACTACGCGCCCGGGCCGGGCGCGTGGTTCAGAGGCAAAGCCCTAAGGCTTAGGGCAGGACCTCCAGCGTGGCCGTGTAGCTCAGATGGCGTTCCTTGGCCTGGGCCACTGTGGTCTTGGCATCCCTGGCGTCGGCATTCAGCCAGAACAGGCCCGGGCGCGGGAACTTGATCTTGAGCTGGCCCTTGGCATCGGTCTTGAGTTTCATGGCATCGGTGCCGTCGCGATAGCGGATGCCGTCGGCCACCAGCTCGACCTCCAGGCCCGCGGCGGGCTTGCCGTCGATCAGGAAATCAAATACCGCCTCTTCGCTGGCCACCAGGTCGTTGGGATGGGTCACGGGCTTGAGCTCCAGGCCCTTGCCGCTCAGCGCAATCGCCGACGGCTTGCCCAGGGAGACAAAGGTTTCCATGCGGCGCAGGTTCTCGGAAATATTCAC
>JAFAIY010000667.1 GCA_019236485.1 Comamonas sp.
CCTGGCCGCGAGCTTTGCGACCCACGCAACCCGCAAGGAATACCTGGCCCTGGTGCGCGGCTGGCTGCCCGATGTTCTGGAGGTCGAGCATGCGCTCAAGCCCGACGACGCGCCCGACGACGCCGCAGCCCAGGACGCCCACACCACGCTGCGCTGCCTGTCGCGCCTGTCCTGGCCCGAAGGCTACGACGGCCGCCATGCCGAAACCCGCATCAGCCTGGTCCAGGCCCAGCCCACCACGGGCCGGCGCCACCAGATACGCCGCCACCTCAAGCACGTGGCCCATCCCATCATCGGCGACGCCACCCACGGCAAGGGCCCGCTGAATCGCTGGTGGGCCCAGCGCCTGGGCCAGCAGCGGCTGTGGCTGCATGCGAGGGCGCTGGAGATTGCCCACCCCATGAGCGGCGAACCCATGCGCTTCGAGGCCGACTGGCCGGCGCTGGCCCATCTGCAGGAAGCGCAGGACTGGCAAAAGCTGCTGGCCTTGCCCGGCTGGCAGCCTACGGCAGATCAGCAGTCTTCTTCGCCCACCCAACGATAGACGGTGCTCTGGCCCTGGGCATCCGTGAGGCAGAAGTGCTCGGCATCCCGAATCTGCAGCGCAATCTGGGTTTCCGGCTCCACGCCGCTGCCGTCCATCCACACCCATGAGATAGTGGCCTGCAGGCTGCCATCGGCCTGAAACTGCATGCAGCGCAGCCCCGTCATGGCCGCCGCATCGGCGGTTTGCAAAGCGGGTCCGTCCATGAATTCCAGCAGGATCAGGCTCTGCATGCCGGCGGGGGCCGGGCCGCTGGCCTGGTAATGTCCGGCCAGCAGGGGCTCGGGCCAGAAGATTGCCTGGCGCATCGCGGGCTGCTGCAGCCGGTACCGGTTGCTGCGGCCCTGCGCGTCGTGGAGGGTGAAGCTCTCGTCGCTGTCTATATGCAACCACAGGGTCTCGTCGCGCAGCCCGCCGCTGCCATCATCCCAGCTCAGCTCCCAGCGCAGCATGCTCTGCCCCAGGTGCTCCACCTCGGTGCTGGCTTGCACATAGCCCGAGACGCCGGTGCAGGTCAGGCCGGGCGCCCCGGCCCATTCGCACAGATCCAGAGGATTCAGCGCAGGGCGCTGGCAATCCGCCTCGGCGCAGTGGTAGCAGCCTTCGCGCAGCTCCCCGGGCCAGGCCGGAGGCTCGGGCGGTTCATGGCCCGGCTCCGGCTCCAAGAACTCGCGCAGGATCGAAAAGTATTCGGGATTGAGTACGGACATCGGCAAAGTATAGGCGGCGAGATTCGCGCCCCAAAGCGCGCCAGACCGGCCGGACCCAGCCCAAAAAGCCAATGCCTTGCGGCCGGCAGCCGCAAGGCATTCTGGGAGGAACCTCTATCAAACAGGCCTGAAGCGCGTGTCCGGCATGGGCTTCAGGCTATCCATCAGAGATCAAAGCGGCGACTTGGGCGTCTCGCGCACCCATTTGCCCTCTTCGTCGAACTGCAGGCTGGGCGCCGCGACAAACTCGTACTGGCCTTCGGGATCGGCCTTGAGCTCGCCCTGCAGCAGCTCCACCAGGCGCTCGTTGGGCATCTTGAAGCCGCAGGCCTGGGCATGGCCGCCGCCGCCGAAGCTCTCGGCCAGCGGAATGCAGTTGAACTCGGAGCGCGAACGCAGGCCAACTTTCACGCCCTTGTGATTCGCATGCCACATCAGCGCAAAGCTGCCGCCCTGGCGCGCCAGCAGATCGCCGACCTGGCTGTGGAACATGCCGGGGCAGTTGACCATCAGGCCCTGCATGCCGTTGAACACCAGCACCTGGGCGCCGTCGGCAATGTCGGCGCACAGCTTCTGAAACTTCTCGTCCATGGCGCCGCCGCGCGCCATGTAGACGGTCTCCTGCTCGGGCGTGAAGGCCGCGATCTCGGCCCAGCGCTCGAAGCTGCGCACGGGCTCCATGTCCAGAGCCGCGAGAAACGCCGCGCTTTCGGGGAATTCCCATTTCCAGATATCGCGGTCCTCGATGTAGCGAATCAGACCTGGCAAGGGCTTTTCGGGGTGGAAGAACTCCCAGGCCAGGCGCGCGCCGGACTTGTTCATGTCGAAATGCACCACGCCGCAATGGCACTGGTAGCCGCTGAGCTTTTCGGCCGCGCTCTTGTGGTGGTCGAGCACCACCAGCTTGGCCACGCGCGCCTCGATCTCGGCCATCAGCGCGGGCTCGAACGCGAAGTCCAGCACATAGACGGCGCGGCCCGCGAGATCGCCGAGGTCGTCGGCGCTCAGAATCTCGCCATGGTCCAGGCCGCGGAACTCGGCCTGGCCTTCATAGAACAGCCAGGCCGCCAGCGCCGCACCGAAGCCGTCGGGGCAGCGGCGGCCGTGAAACAGGATCAGGGGCTTGGGATCGTTGCGATCGGGGCGCACCAGCAATTGCTGGAACAGGGGAAGTTTGGCGGTCTGTGCGGTCATAGGCCTGCATTTTCGCCGTTTGCGGCGCGCCGCGACGCCGCGCGGGCTTTGCCGCGCCTGGTTTTCGGCCACCTGCCATGCGGTAAGTCATCGCTTGCTGCGGGCCCGGCTAGCACAAGCGCGGAAATGACCGGACTTCGGTATCTACCTAAGGCCAGGCGCCATACATGAGCCTATGATGGAGGTCTTGCTATTGAAATGCTGCGGTCACCGGCAGGCCCGCTCGCTTGCCTCGACAGTCACAGCGCTGGGTGCTCCGCGGCCCCTGTATGCGATCTACTCCCGACATCACCCCTCATCTGGGTACGCTGCTCAAGTTCCGCCGCGACCTGCACGCCAATCCTGAGCTCAGGTACGAAGAGCACCGCACAGGCGACAAGGTCGCCGCCTACCTTAACGCCCTGGGCCTGACCGTACACCGGGGCCTGGGCCAGACTGGCGTCGTGGCCAGCATCTACGGCAAGGGCCGCAGCAAGGACAACCCCGGCCGCAGCATCGGCATCCGCGCCGACATGGACGCCCTGCCCGTCACCGAAATCAATACCTTCGCCCACATCAGCCAGAACCAGGGCTGCATGCATGCCTGCGGCCACGACGGCCACACAACCATGCTGCTGGGTGCAGCCACCACGCTCGCGCAGCAGCCCGACTTCGACGGCACAGTGCACCTGATCTTCCAGCCCGGCGAGGAAGGCGGCGCCGGCGCCAAGGCCATGATGGACGACGGCCTGTTCGAGAAATTCCCCTGCGAAGCCGTGTTTGCGCTGCACAACTGGCCTTCGCTGCCCGCAGGCCAGATGGCCGTGCGCGTCGGCCCCATCATGGCCTCCACGCTGCGCTTCGAGATCAAGGTCCACGGCAAGGGCGGCCACGCGGCCATGCCCCACACCACGCTGGACCCGATTCCCGTGGCCTGCGCCATCGTCAGCCAGCTGCAGACCCTGGTCTCGCGCAGCACCGACCCGCTGGACTCGGCCGTGCTCACCGTGGGCAAGATCACCAGCGGCACCGTGGAGAACATCATCCCCGATGAGGCCATCATCGCCGGCACGGTGCGCACGCTGAAGAAGGAAACGCGCGAGATGTTCGTCGCCGGCCTGGAGCGCATCAGCCACCATGTGGCCGCGGCCCACCAGTGCCAGGCCGAGTTCACGCTGCGCCCCGGCGCCTACCCCAACACCACCAACCATGAGCGGGAAGCCCTGTTCATGGCGCAGGTGATGCGCGAGGCCGTGGGCGAGGCCAACACCCACGACGATGTGCTGCCCGCCATGACGGCCGAGGACTTCGGCTTCATGCTGGAGGCCGTGCCCGGCGCCTATGGCTGGATAGGCAACGGCGCCGACGGCCAGCCCGGCGTGAGCCTGCACAACCCCGCCTACGATTTCAACGACGACAATCTGGGCCGCGGCTCCCGCTTCTGGGATCTGCTGGCGCGCCGCTATTTCGAGCAGCCAGCGGCTTAAGCCCTGGACAACCGATAGCAGCCAGCCCGCGTCCATTCATGGAGGCGGGCTTTTTTATCGCCGCGCCGACACCTCGGCTGCAGGGGCGACGAGGCTTTATGGTTGCTGCAGCGAATCCGGTGCCCCCAGCACCTCGGCCAGCCATTGCTGCTGCGGCAGGGGCTCGCCCAGCAGCAGGCCCTGCATCACGATATCCGGGTTCCATTGCTGCAGTCTTTCGGCCTGTACCGGCAGTTCCACGCCTTCGGCCACCACGCGCAGATGCAGGCGCCGCGCCAGCAGCAACATGGCCTCCACCAGCGCGGCATCGGTGGCCGAACCATGGCTGCCGCTGACAAAGCCGCGGTCTATCTTGAGCTCCTGAATCGGCAGCTGCTTCAGGCTGTACATGGACGAGTAGCCGGTGCCGAAGTCGTCCAGCGCGATCTCTATGCCCAGCTCGCGCAACGCCAGAATCCGGGTGCGCGCCTCATCCCAGTCCCGCAGCAGCACGCCTTCGGTGAGCTCCAGCGTCAGCAGATGGGGATTGGCCCCGGTGTCCCGCAGCACGGCCTGGAGCGCGGGCATAAAGCCCTCGTGGCCGAACTGGATGGCACTGACGTTGACCGACAGCCGCAGGCCGCGCTCGGCAAACACGGGCTGCGCGAGCAGCAGACAGGCCTGGCGCAGCACCCAGCCGCCCAGGTCCAGGATCAGCTCCGACTCCTCGGCGACCTCGATGAATTCCACGGGGCTCAGCAGCCCCCATTGCGGGTGCTGCCAGCGCACCAGCACCTCGGCGCCCACACAGACGCCCCGGGCCGTGGCCTGGGTCTGCAGATACAGCCGCAGCTCGCCCAGCGGAATGCCGCTGCGCAAATCCCTGGCGATGCGCATGCGCTTGTGCACCTCCTCGGCCATGCGCGGCTCGAACAGCATCACGCTGCCCGGGCCGTTCTGCTTGGCCTCGTGCAGGGCCACGCTGGCAAAGCGCAGCACCTCCTGCTGGTCGGCCCCGCCGGCGCCAGGCTCCAGCAGGGCTGCGCCCATGCAGCAGCTCACCGACTCGGTTTCCAGCCGCCCCCTGAGGTGCAGAGGCTTTTGCAGGGCCAGCTTGAGGGCCTGGGCCTGCTGACGCAGCCGCTGCTCCGCGGCCTGGCCATGAGGCTCGAGGTTCTCGAAAAGCATGGCGAACTCGGCGCCGGCCAGGCGCGCGATCCAGACATTGTCCGGCAAGGCCTCGACCAGCCTCATTCCCACGGCGCGCACCAGCTCGTCGCTGTGCTGCATTCCATGGGCATCGCGGAAGACCGAGAAGCGGTCCACATCGAGCAGCAGCAGGCCGTGGCAGGCGGACTGCGCGCCGGTGGCCAGCTCGCGCAGATGCAGGACCAGGGAATGGCGATTGGGCAGGCCCGTGAGCGGGTCCAGATAGACCAGATCGTGGATGCGCCGGTCGGCCAGCACCCGCTCCGACAGGTCGTGCTTGAGCTCCACATAGTTGACGACCTGGCCCTGGGAGCTGCGAATCGGCGCCACCAGCACCGACTCGCGCAGCGCCTCGCCGCTGCGGGTGCGGTTGCTCATCTCGCCGCGCCAGACCGCACCCGAGGCCAGCTGCTCCAGCGCACGCCGGCGGTGGCTGCGGTCCATGCCCATGGTGGATACCAGCTCCGTGGGCTGGCCCAGCACCTCCTCGCGCGCATAGCCGGTGCGCGCAAGAAAAGCGTCGTTCACATAGATCACGTTCAGGGCGGTATCGGTGATGACTATGCTCTCGGGGCTCTGCTCCACGGCGCGGTGGAACTTGCGCAGCTCCTGCTGGCTTTCCTCCAGCAGGGCCAGCATGTCCAGGCTTTTCTGCGCCCGATGGCTCAGGCTCAGGCGCGCCATCAGCGTGATCGCGGCCGCGAGGCCCAACGAGCCCAGCGCATACAGCAAAGCGGCCAGCCCGGGATTGTGGGCCGCCGCGTCGAGATAGCCCGTGGTCCAGAACAGCAGCAGCGCCAGTGCCGACAGGCCCAGCATGCACAGCGCCTGGGTCGTGCCCAGCAGCCAGACCGCGATCACCAGCCAGACCGGAAACGCCATGGCCGCCATGCCGCCCGAGCCGCCTATCGTGGCCGTGGCCAGCGCCCAGTTGCCCCAGCAGAACAGCAGCGTCGCGGCCTGCCAGTGCTGGGATCTGAGCAGCGCCTGGGTCAGCACCGCCAGCGGAATCAGCAGCAGGGACAGGGCCGCGAGGGCCGTCTCGGCCGTGAACAGGCCGGCCGCGGCCACGACCGCGCCCAGCGCGCTCATCCAGATGCAGGCAAAGCGCAGCGCATACCGCATGGACAGGCGGTTCTTGGCCTCGAAAAACTGCCCCTGCATGCGTGGTCCTCTGCCGGTGACGAGAGAACTTACATGCTAGCCCCGGCCCCGGCCGGCCTGCCAGTCCGCCATAGCCACCAGAAGCTGTGGGACGGACCGGACTTTCAGCGCTTGGCCGCGCCGGGCTTGTCGGCCTTCTTGGCGCCGCCCGCGGCATTCTCGCGCGGCACACGCGCCCGCTTGCGGGCGCTGGCCAGAGCGTCCTTTTTGGCCTGACGCTCGGCATCCTTTTTCTGGCCCTCGGCCAGCCAGGCCTCGAACTCGGCGGGGGTTTCGAGGCTGATGCGACCCAGAATCGCATCGCGGAAATCGGTCAGCACCAGCTCCGCGGCCTTCTGCAGATTCACTCGGCCGCCGCTCATCACGGCGCCGCGCTTCTTGCCGATCAGCGTCAGCAGCTCGTCGTCGTGCAGCGCAGCAATCTCGGCCGCATCCAGGCCCAGCTTGTAGCGTGCGTCCAGCAGCGGCGCATAGTGTTTCTGCAGATAGATCAGCAGCTCCAGCACCACCAATTCCTCGTCGTAGGCATTGCGGCCCACGGCGCCGCTGGCGGCCAGATTGAAGCCGCTTTTCTCCACGATGATGCGCGGCCACAGCATGCCCGGCGTATCCCAGAGATAGAAGTCGTCGGCCAGCACGATGCGCTGCTCGAGCTTGGTCACGCCGGCCTCGTTGCCGGTCTTGGCCTGGGTCTTGCCGCTCATGGAATTGATCAGCGTGGACTTGCCCACATTGGGCACGCCGCAGATCAGCACGCGCATGGGCTTGGCCATGCCGCCGCGATTGGGCGCGAGCAGCTTGCACTGCTCGATCAATCGCTTGGTGGGCGCGGGCTCGGAGGCATCGAGCGCAATGGCGCGGGTTTCGCTCTGGGCGTTGTACCAGTCCAGCCAGGCCTTGGTCTGCGCGGCATCGGCCAGATCCTGCTTGTTGAGAATCTTCAGCCGCGGCTTGTGGCCCGTCATCTCCTGCAGCAGGGGATTGGCGCTGGAGCCCGGCAGGCGTGCATCCAGCACCTCGATGACCACGTCAATTTCCTTGACGCGCTCCGCGATGGCCTGGCGCGTCAGGTGCATGTGACCGGGAAACCATTGGATGGCCATAACGGGTTATCTCTTTTCTCGTGTGGGTGAATTCAGGCGCGCAAGGATAATCGCCTCCTGCTTTCCTGACCTGCCAGCCCGTCTATGCCCCTGCCCTCCGCCCCCCAAAAGTCCAAAGCCCGCAACGAGATTCTGATCAAGGGCATGACGATTGCGCTGATCGGTGTGATCATTTTGCTGGCCCCTATCTTCAAGCCCGAAAGCGGCATAGGCCAGCTGTTTGCCCAATCCTATCTGGTCGGCTGGTTCGCCCTGGTGCTGGGCCTGGCCTTTGTCGGCCAGTATCTATTGGCGCGCTTCAGGAAGTGAGCCGCGCTTGAACGACCTGGTTCTGCAGCAGCCGCTGCTGCAAGCCCGCGCCCAGATTGCGCTGTGGCAGGGCCGCGCCGCGGCGGCCGCCCAGCCCCTGCGCCAGCCGCCACCCGAGCCTACGAGCTGCTGCGGGCGCGGCTGCAACGGCTGCGTCTGGGAAGGCTATTACGGCGCGCTGAGCTTCTGGCTCGAGGACGCTGCCGCGGCCCTGGCCGCGGCTTGAGCCTCAGACCGGCGCTGGCTCCGGCGCCGCCAGGGCCGGCAGCCCGCCATCCATGGCATCCCCGGCCTCGCCCCGGTAGCTGATCCTGAAACGCCCCGCCCCGGCCTCCAGCCGCTGGGCCTGGTGGAACAGCTCGCGCGCGGCCGCGCTGGATTCCGCGACCAGGCCGGTGTTCTGGCTGGTCATATGGTCCAGGGCCTGAACCGCCTCGCTGATCTGGGCTATGCCCTGGTTCTGGGCCTGGGCCGCCTCGGTGATCGAGGCGATCAGGCCGCTGACCTTTTGCACATCGCGCACGATATGCTCCATGCGCTGGCCGGCCTGCAGCGCCAGCGTCTGGCCCGACTGCATCTGCTGCGTGGAATGCTCCATCAGCTGGCGGATCTGCTTGGCGGCCTCGCTGCTGCGCTGCGCCAGCTCGCGCACCTCGGCCGCCACCACGGCAAAGCCGCGGCCCTGGGGACCGGCGCGCGCGGCCTCGACGGCCGCGTTGAGCGCGAGGATATTGGTCTGGAAAGCGATGCCGTCGATGACCCCCACGATGGCCGCCACCTGCTGGCTGCTTTGCGCCATATGCTGCATATTGCTGACCACCTGCTGCACCACGCTGCCGCCGCTTGCCGCGGCCTCGGCCGCGCTGCGCGCGCTCTGGTCCGCATGGCGCGCGCTGTCTGCGGACTGGGTGACCAGGGTGACCATGTTCTCAATGCTGCTGACCGTGGCCTTGAGCTGCTCGGCGGCCCGCGCCGTGCGCTCGGACAGATCGCTGTTGTCCTGGGCCATCTGGCTGGAGGCCGCGGCCACGGCCTCGACGCCGCCCTGCACCTCGCCCACCAGGCCGCGCAGCTGCTGCGTCATGCGCGCCAGCGCCTGCATGAGCTGGCCCAGCTCGTCGCTGCGCTCGCTGTGCGGCGCATAGCTCAGGTCTCCGGCCGCAATCGTCTGCGCCAGCTGCACGGCCTCGCCCAGCGGCGTGGTGATGGAGCGTATCGTCGCCAGCGACAGCAGCGCGCCCAGCAGGCCCATGAACAGGCCGACGCCGGCCGCCATGCGCTTGGCCAGCAGGCTTTGCTCGCTGCCTTGCAGCTCGGCCTCCTGGCGCTGCTGCTGCTGGGCAGCGATGAATAGGTCCTGGGCCTGCACATAGCGCTTGGCGGCCGGAATCAGCTGCTCGTCGACCAGCTTCTGCGCCTCCCAGGCCTTGCCCAGGTCCCGCGCCTGGTAGGCTTTTTCATAGATCTCGAGCACGGACTTGCGCTCCTGCTCCACCTTGGCCAGGCCCGCGCGGTCCAGTTCGCTGTGGGCGCCGGCCTGAACCTGCTGCTGCAGGCCGCCGGCCTGTTGCATCAGGCCCCGCGCCTTCTGCGAGAGCTGGGCGATCAGATGCTCTTCCGACGACAGCACGCTGGCCAGGGCCGCTTCCACGCTCTGCAGCGTCAGCGCCTGCCAGCGCAGCGCCAGATTGATGCGCTTGTCCGTGGATTGCACCGCGGTGCTCACGCGCTGCTCCACATTCTGCAGGTAGCTGAACAGACCGCCGGCCACCAGCACGCAGCACAGCAGCAGGCCCAGGAACAAGGCCCACATCTTGTGCGCCACGGAGAGATTCTGGAAACTTTTCAATGACATGAACACACCGTCCATCAAGCGCGGATCTGGAGCAGGCCCGCGTATGGTTACGATATGAAACATGGATGACAGGGCTGTGACAACGCCCGGTCACCACCCACAAAAAAGCGCCTGTAGCCCAGAGACTGCAAGCGCTTTCAGCTATCAAATCCGAGAATCAGAGCAGGCTGGCCGGATCCATATAGCGCTGGCGCCATTCCTCGAAGGTCAGCGTGTCGGCGGCCTCGAGCGCGGCCTGGGCCGCCACCGACGCCTCGCTCATCTGCTCGAAGCGGGTCTGCTGCGCCGCCGACCAGGGCATGGCCAGCAGCGCATCGCGGGCCTTGGCGGACTGGGCGGTCATGAAGTC